>DASPOP010000391.1:0-5793 GCA_035625955.1 Steroidobacteraceae bacterium
GGTGGGCGGCGTCAGCTACCTGCAGCTGCTGAATGCCGAGCGCGTGTACCTGCAGGCGCGGCAGAACCGCGTGCAGGCCGAGGCGGCGCGCTACGCCGATACCGCGGCGCTGTTCCAGGCGCTCGGCGGCGGCTGGTGGAATCGCCAGGACAATGGGAAGGAGACTCGTCCGTGAACGATGTCGACGAAAACTCGGCTAACCCCAGAACCTCCGGTCACACGTGGATACGGGACCAGCTGGCGGGCCCGGGCCACCTTCTGAGGCGGCGCGTGCTCATCGCGATCGGGGCGGTGGTCGCACTGATCGTGTTAATCGCAGGCATCAAAGCGATATCGATCTACCGGATGATCCAGCAGGCGAAGGCTGCCGGCACGCCTGCGCAGACCGTCACCGCGATGAAAGCGACGTACTCCGACTGGCAGCCGGAGATCAGCGCCGTGGGGAGCGTGCGCGCCGTGCGCGGCGTCGACATCACCACCGAGGTGACGGGGCTGGTGCGCAGCGTCGACTTCCGCTCGGGCGACGATGCCAGGCGCGGCCAGGTCCTCGTGCATCTCAACGCCGATTCCGACACCGCCACGCTGCACTCGCTCGAGGCGGCCGCGGATCTCGCCGCCACTGTGTACGCGCGCGACAAGGTGCAGTTCGAGGCGCAGGCGATCAGCCAGGCGCAGCTCGATGCGGATGCCGCCGACCTCAAGAACAAGCGGGCCCAGGCTGCAGCCCAGGCGGCGCTGGTCGCGAAGAAGATTCTGCGGGCGCCTTTCGACGGGCGGCTCGGGATCACGACCGTGAACCCGGGTCAGTACCTCAACACCGGCGACAAGGTGGTGACGCTGCAGGAGCTCGATCCCGTGTATGTCGACTTCCGGCTGCCGCAGGAGCAGCTGGCACAGGTGCGCCCGGGACTCGAGGTGCGGCTCAGCCTCGATGCATTTCCCGGCGAGACCTTCGCCGGAAAGATCAATGCCGTCGATCCGCTGGTCGATGCCTCGAGCCGCAACTTCCAGGCCGAGGCGACCGTCGCCAATCCCACCCACAAGCTGCTGCCCGGCATGTTCGCGCGTGTCGTAGTGCTCTCCGGCGCCAAGCAACACTACCTGACGCTGCCGCAGACCTCGATCACCTTCAATCCGTACGGCTCGACGGTGTTCCTGGTGCAGAAGGACGAGAAGGGCAAGCCCACGGCGCAACAGACCTTTGTCACCACAGGCCCGACGCGTGGTGACCAGATCGCGGTCCTCAAGGGGATCAAGGAGGGCGACGAAGTGGTCACGAGCGGACAGCTCAAGCTCAAGAACGGTACGCCGATCGACATCAGCAGCGCCCTGCAGCCGTCGGATGCCGCGAACCCGACTCCGCAGGAGCATTGAAGGAGCGCAGCGATGAAATTCACTGACCTCTTCATCGAGCGCCCAGTCCTCTCGGTCGTGGTGAGCCTCCTGATCCTGGTGCTGGGCGCGCGCGCGGTGTTTGAGCTGCCGGTGAGCCAGTACCCGAAGACCGAGAACGCCGTGGTCACCGTCAGCACCACCTACTACGGCGCAGATGCCCAGACCATCGCCGGCTTCATCACCCAACCGCTCGAAGCGGCAATCTCCCAGGCGCAGGGCATCGACTACATGTCCTCCAACAGCATCGCGGGCGCCTCGATCATCACCGCCACGCTGCGCCTGAACTACGACGCCAATCGCGCGATGACCGAGATCAACACCCAGGTGGCCTCGGTCCGCAACCAGCTGCCGCCGCAGGCGCAGCAGCCGGTGATCACGGTGCAGATCGGCCAGCAGGTCGATGCCATGTACCTCGGCTACTTCAGCGACACCATCCCCCCGAACAGCACTACGGACTATCTGCTGCGGGTGGTGAAGCCCAAGCTCGACTCCATCGACGGCGTGCAGACCGCCGAGATCCTCGGCGGGCGCACCTTCGCGCTGCGCGCCTGGCTCGACCCGCAGCGCATGGCGGCGCGCGGGGTGTCGGCCGACGACGTCTATGCGGCGCTTGGCTCCAACAACTACCTCGCGGGCGTTGGCTCGACCAAAGGCCAGATGGTGAGCGTCGACCTGAAGACCAACACCGATGTCCAGTCGCTCGACGAGTTCCGCCAGCTGGTGATCAAGCGTCAGAACGGCGCGCTGGTGCGGCTCGAGGACGTAGCCAACGTGGTGCTGGGCGCCGAGAACTACGACTTCAACGTCGCCTTCAGCGGTCAGCGCTCGGTGTTCATCGGCATCAAGGTGGCGCCGCGTGCCAACATACTCGATGTGGCTGCACGGGTGCGCGCCGCGCTCCCTGATATCGCCGCGCAGCTGCCGACCGGCGTGACACAGAAGCTGGCCTACGACGGCACTATTTTCGTCACCAGCTCGATCAAGGAAGTCATCAAGACCCTGATCCAGGCGCTGGTCATCGTCACCGTGGTGATCTTCCTGTTCCTCGGCAGCCCGCGAGCCGTGTTGATACCCGTGGTGGCGATGCCGCTCTCCCTCATCGGCGCCTTCTTCCTCATGCAGGCGCTTGGTTACTCCATCAATCTCCTCACCCTGCTCGCGCTGGTGCTGGCGATCGGCCTCGTGGTGGACGACGCCATCATCGTGGTCGAGAACGTCGACCGCCATCTCAAGGAAGGTGCAGCACCATTGCAGGCGGCGCTGCAGGCGGCGCGCGAGCTCGGCGGGCCGATCATCGCCATGACCATTGTGCTGGTCGCGGCCTACGTGCCGATAGGCCTGCAGGGCGGGCTCACGGGCGCTCTCTTCACCCAGTTCGCCTTCACGCTAGCGGGGGCCGTGACAGTCTCAGCCGTCATAGCACTCACGCTCTCCCCGATGATGTGCGCGAAAGTGTTCCGCAGCGAGCAGGAGGAGGGCCGCTTCACGCACTTCCTCGACCGCACCTTCAACCGACTGCGCAACGGCTACTCGCGTATTCTGTCCAACTGGCTCACGACCTGGCCAGCGGTTGTGCTGTTCGGGGCGCTGCTATTGCCTTGTGTGGCGCTCCTGTTCATGACGTCGAAGTCCGAGCTGGCGCCCCCGGAGGATCAAGGGATCGTTCTCGAGGCCACCACCGGTCCCCCCGACGCGACCCTCACTCAGATGCAGGCCTATTCGGATGCGGAGTTCCAGATCACCAAGAAGCTCCCCGAAATGCAGCAGATGTTCCAGCTGACGGGCGCACCGACCGTGAACCAGGGCTTCGGCGGCGTGTTGTTCAAGCCTTGGGAAGACCGGCACCGCAGCGCCACGGAGCTGCAGATGCTGCTGCAGAATGAGTGGAACAAGATCCCGGGCGCGCGCGTCGCTGCGTTCCAGTTCCCGGCGCTCCCCGGTGCGTTTGGCTTGCCGATCCAGTTCGTCATTACTACGACCGAGCCAATCGAGAACCTGAACGAGGTCGCGACGCAGGTGGTCGACAAGGCACGCGCGAGCGGCAAGTTCTGGTTCATCGACCAGGACCTGAAGCTCGACAAACCGCAGCAGATCGTGAGCGTGGACCGCGACATGGTGAGCGACCTCGGCCTCACCCAGCAGAACGTTGGCGGCGCGCTGGCCGCGGCGCTCGGCGGCGGCTACGTGAATTACTTCTCGATCGCGGGCCGCTCGTACAAGGTCATTCCGCAGGTGTTGCAGGTCGATCGCCTGAATCCCGATCAGGTGCTCGACTACTACGTCCACTCCGGTAACGGCACCCTGATCCCGGCACGCACCATCGCGAGCCTCAAGACCTCGACTGTTCCCGAGACCATCGGCCACTTCCAGCAGCTCAACGCCACGACCATCGGCGGTGTCCCGGGGGTGGCCGAGGCGGATGCGCTCAAGTTCCTGCGCGATACGCTCAAGCAGGTCGCACCCACGGGCTACAACGCCGACTACTCGGGCGAGTCCCGCCAGTACATGCTGGGCTCCGGCAGCTTCGTGTTCACGCTGCTGTTTGCGCTCACCATCGTCTACCTGGCGCTCGCCGCGCAGTTCGAGAGCTTCCGCGATCCGGCCGTCATCCTGGTGTCGGTGCCGATGGCGCTGTTCGGCGCGCTGATCTTCATCAACCTCGGGGTGCTGGGCATCTCGCTCAACATCTACACGCAGGTGGGGCTCGTCACGCTCCTCGGCCTGGTGAGCAAGCACGGCATCCTCATCGTGCAGTTCGCCAACGAGCTGCAGCGCGCCGGGCACGGCAAGCTCGCCGCGATCGAGGAGGCGGCGGCGGTGCGGCTGCGGCCGATCCTGATGACCACCGCGGCGATGTGCTTCGGCGTCATCCCGCTGGTCATCGCCTCGGGCGCCGGCGCCGCCGGCCGGCGCAACATGGGGATGGTGCTCTTCACCGGGCTCGCGATCGGGACGCTCTTCACGCTGTTCGTGGTGCCGGCAATGTACATATTCATCGGCGCCGACCACGGACACGAGGCCCGCGCCCGCGGCCACCACGATATCCACGGCAGCGGCGGCGCGCTCGAGCCGGCGCCGAGCAGCTGAGGACCTTCGGTAGTGATCGACCTGTACTACTGGGGAACGCCCAACGGGCTCAAGATCAAGCTGTTCCTCGAGGAGGCGGGGCTCCCCTACCGCATCATTCCGGTCGACATCGGCAAGGGCGAGCAGTTCAGGCCAGAGTTCCTGAAGATTGCGCCCAACAACCGCATCCCGGCGATCGTCGACCGCGAGCCCGCAGGCGGCGGAGCCCCGATCCCGCTGTTCGAGTCCGGCGCCATTCTCTTATATCTGGCGGAGAAGATCGGCCGCTTCATCCCCGCGGATCTCCGCGGCCGCGCCCTCACTCTGCAGTGGCTGTTCTGGCAGGTGGCGGGCCTCGGTCCCATGGCCGGACAGAACGGGCATTTCAGCCACTACGCGCCCGAAAAGCTGCCGTACGCGATCGAGCGCTACGTGAATGAGACCAACCGCCTCTACGGGGTGCTCGACCGCCAGCTCGCGGGACGCGAATACATCGCCGGCGACTATTCGATTGCCGACATGGCGTGTTACCCCTGGATCGTGTCGCATGAGCGGCACGGGCAGAATCTCGACGACTTCCCGAGCCTCAAGCGCTGGTTTCACCGGATCCGTGAACGGCCCGCCTGCCAGCGCGCCTACGTCGGCGTGCAGCAGTCCTACAGCCGCAGGATGTCCGCCGAGGAGCGCAAGATCCTGTTCGGCCAGACGGCCACCTCGCACCGGCCCTGAGGGAGCCATGTAGACTGTCCGGCATGGACAGCTGGTTGAACGGCGCCGGTCAGTTCTTCAACCCGGCGCCGCGCGTCAGCACCTTAGGCCTGGCGCCGGGCGAATTCTGCATCGTGGTCGACGAGGCACTCGCGAATCCCGAGGGCCTGGTCGCCTGGGCCGCCGCGCAGCAGTTCAGGCCCGCCGAGGGCTTTCCCTACCCTGGCGTGATCGTCGATGCGCCGGCGCCCGTTTCAGCTATGGTCGGCGATTATTTCGCCGAGCATGTGCGTGGACGGCTCGGCGGCCGCCGTACTCTGTCGACGACCGTCCGCCTGTCGCTGGTCACGCTCTCACCGCGAGAGCTGCGCCCGGTGCAGTGGCAGTGCCACCGCGACCGCTTGGGCAACACCCCTCAGTACCTGCGGCTGGCGGCGATGGTCGCCTACCTGTTCCGCGACAGCGAGCTCGGGGGCACGAGCTTCTACCGCTCGCTGCTGGGCGATGCGGAGACCCAGAGCATGATCAATGACGCGGGGCGCATGAGTGCCGCCGAGTTCAGCGTGCGCTACGGCCTCGAGGCCGGGTATCTCAACGGCAGCAACCGCTACTTCGAGCGCCTGG
>DASPOP010000392.1:0-4199 GCA_035625955.1 Steroidobacteraceae bacterium
GTCGCGACCAACGACGTGCGCTTCCTGCGCGCCGACGAGTTCGAGTCCCACGAGGCGCGCGTGTGCATCCACGACGGCGCGCTGCTCGCCGACCCGGCGCGCGTGCGCCGCTACACGCGCCAGCAGTACCTGCGCAGCCCCGCCGAGATGTCGGCGCTGTTCGCGGATCTGCCCGAGGCGCTCGCGAACTCGGTCGAGATCGCGCGCCGCTGCAGCCTGCAGCTCACCCTCGGGGAAGCGCGGCTGCCACAGTATCCGGTGCCGGCGGGCCTCAGCACCGAGGAGTTCCTGCGCGCGGAAGCCGCGCGCGGGCTCGCCCGGCGCTTCCCGGCGGGCGCCGCCGCTGCCTATCGGGAGCGGCTCGCGAGCGAGCTTGCCGTGATCTGCCAGATGGGCTTCGCCGGCTACTTTCTCATCGTCGCCGACTTCATCCGCTGGGCGCGCGAGAATGGCGTGCCGGTTGGTCCGGGGCGCGGCTCGGGCGCGGGCTCGCTGGTCGCCTACAGCTTGGGGGTCACCGATCTCGATCCGCTCGAGCACGACCTGCTGTTCGAGCGCTTCCTGAACCCCGAGCGCGTGTCGATGCCGGACTTCGACATCGATTTCTGCATGGACGGCCGCGACCGCGTGATCGAGTACGTCGCCGGCAAGTACGGGCGCGACCGCGTGTCGCAGATCATCACCTACGGCACCATGGCGGCCAAGGCGGTGGTGCGCGACGTCGGGCGCGTGCTCGGCGTGCCTTATGGCTACGTCGACCGGATCGCGAAGCTCATTCCGTTCGAGCTCGGCATCACCCTCGATGCGGCGCTCGAGAAGGAGCCCGAGCTCAAACGCCTCTACCAGGCCGAGGACGAGGTGAGGAACCTCATCGACCTGGCGCGCTCGCTCGAGGGTCTGACCCGCAACGCCGGCATGCACGCCGGGGGTGTGGTCATCGCGCCCTCGGTGCTCACCGACTTCACGCCGCTCTACTGCGATGCCGCCGGCGGCAGCGTCGTCACCCAGTTCGACAAGGACGACGTCGAGGCGGCGGGTCTGGTCAAGTTCGACTTCCTGGGCCTGCGCACGCTGACGATCATCGACCGTGCGGTGCGGCTCATCAACCGCGCCGCTGACCCGGGCAGCGCGCCGCTCGAGATCGGCGCACTGCCGATGGACGATGCCGCGACCTTTGCGCTGCTCAAGTCCTGCCGCACGACCGCGGTGTTCCAGCTCGAGTCGCGCGGCATGAAGGACCTGATCCGGCGGCTGCAGCCGGACTGCTTCGAGGACATCGTGGCGCTGGTGGCGCTGTTCCGCCCCGGGCCGCTGCAGTCGGGCATGGTCGACGACTTCATCAATCGCAAGCACGGCCGCAGCGACGGCCCGATCGATTACCTGCATCCAAGCCTCGCGTCGGTCCTGAAGCCCACCTACGGCGTCATCCTCTATCAGGAGCAGGTGATGCAGATCGCGCAGACGCTCGCCGGCTACACGCTCGGCGGCGCCGACCTGCTGCGGCGCGCGATGGGCAAGAAGAAGCCGGAGGAGATGGCGCAGCAGCGCTCGGTGTTCACCGCCGGAGCGGTGGCGCGCGGCGTGCGCGAGCGCCTGGCCGAGCACATCTTCGATCTGATGGAGAAGTTCGCCGGCTATGGCTTCAACAAGTCGCACTCGGCAGCCTACGCACTGCTCGCCTACCAGACCGCGTATCTCAAGGCGCATCACGCCGCGGCTTTCATGGCCGCGGTGCTGTCGGCCGACATGGACCACACCGACAAGGTGGTGACCTTCATCAAGGAATGCAGCGACATGGGGCTCGAAGTGCTGCCGCCGGATGTGAATGCCTCGCGCTACGAGTTCGTGGCCGACGGCGAGCGCCGCATCCGCTACGGGCTCGGCGCGGTGCGCGGCGTCGGCGCCGGTGCGGTCGAGGGCCTGATCGAGGAGCGCAGCGCCCGCGGACCCTATCGCAGCCTCGAGGATCTGTGCCGGCGGCTCGACCTGACCCGGGTCAACCGGCGCGTGCTCGAAGCCCTGTTGCGCTCCGGCAGCCTCGACGGGCTCGGCGCCAACCGCGCGACGCTCATGGAGCGGCTCGCAGGCGCGATGCAGCTCGGCGACCAGAATACGCGCGCGCACGCGGCCGGGCAGGACGACCTCTTCGGCGGCCTGGTCGCGGTGGAGCCGCCGCCGCTGCCGCAGAGCGCGGCGACGCTGCCGGAGTGGAGCGAGGCCGTGCGCCTCGGCGGCGAGCGCGAGACCCTCGGCCTCTACCTCACCGGCCATCCGCTGCGGCGCTTCGAGGCGAGCCTGCCGCGGTTCGTCTCGCATCGGATCGGCGACCTGGTCGGCGACCGGCCGGTGGCGGGACTCGAGCCCGGGCGCTTCGGCGCCGGTAAGCCGGTCACCGTCGCCGGCCTCATCGACGAGGTGAAGAAGCGCGGCCCGCGTGTGATCCTGACGCTCGATGACCGCACCGGGCGCCTCGAAGTCATGCTGTTCGAGGAGACTTGGCAGAAGCACCGCGACCTCATCGTCAAGGACGCGCTGGTGCTGGTCGAGGGGACGCTGCGCTTCGATGAGTTCAGCGACTCGTGGCGGCTCGCCGCGCGGCGCTTCAGCGAGCTCGAGGAGCTGCGCTCGCGGTCAGCGCAGCGCATCGTGCTGCGCTGCTCGCAGGCCGATCTCCCGCGCCTCAGCGAGCGCCTCGCCGCGATCCTCGAGCCCTGGCGTCCCGGCCCCTGCCCGGTCACCATCGAGTACGCCACCGCCGCGGCCCGCGGTGCGCTCAACTTAGGTAACGAATGGAGCGTGCGCGCCTCCCGCGAGCTCCTCGAGCAGCTCGAGGGCCTGGTGGGGAGCGGCGCGCTCGAGGTGCTGTACGCGGCGCCGCCGGCGAGCCCGGGCGGGGCCTTCTCGGCCGACGGCCGCTGAGGCTTTACTTGCGTAGTCGTCGGCTCCTTACGTAACCTCGCCGCTCCGCCGTTACGCGGCCCCTGAGTCCTGCGCCCGACACCTTCATGGCCGTTTCCTTCCTGGACTTCGAACAGCCGATCGCCGAGCTCGAAGCGAAGATCGAGGAGCTGAAGCACGTCACCTCCGAATCCGAGGTCAACCTGCAGGACGAGATCGGACGCCTGCAGGCCAAGAGCCGCCAGCTCACGCAGAGCATCTTCGCGAACCTGACGCCGTGGCAGATCACGCAGCTCGCGCGCCACCCGCACCGGCCGTACACGCTCGACTACACGGCCGCCATCGCCAGCGAGTTCCACGAGCTGCACGGCGACCGCATGTACGCCGACGATCTGGCGATCGTCGGCGGCCTGGCGCGCATCGACGAGCGCGCGCTGGTGCTGATCGGCCACCAGAAGGGCCGTGACACCAAGGAGCGCGTGCGCCGCAACTACGGCATGCCGAAGCCGGAAGGCTACCGCAAGGCACTGCGGCTGATGCGCCTCGCCGAGCGTTTTGGCCTGCCGCTGGTGACGCTGATCGACACGCAGGGCGCCTACCCGGGCGTCGGTGCCGAGGAGCGCGGCCAGAGCGAGGCGATCGCGCGCAATCTGTTCGAGATGTCGGTGCTGCGCGTGCCGATCGTCACCGTCGTCACCGGCGAGGGCGGCTCGGGCGGGGCGCTCGGGATCGGGGTGTGCGACCGCCTCCTCATGCTCCAGTACAGCACCTATTCGGTGATCTCCCCGGAGGGCTGCGCCTCGATTCTCTGGAAGAGCCAGGACAAGAAGGAAGTGGCGGCGGAGTCGCTCAACCTGACGGCTGACCGGCTGCAGAAGCTGGGTCTGGTCGATGAGGTGATCGAGGAGCCGCTGGGGGGCGCGCACCGCGACCCCGCCGCGACCGCCGCGCGCCTGAAGGCTGCCCTGATCCGCCATCTCGACGAGCTCGACGCGCTGCCGCGCGATCAGCTGCGGGCCGCGCGCGCCGCCAAGATCGCCTCTTTCGGCGTGTTCTCCGAGAACGCGGCCTGACCGGCAGGGGCGATGGGGCGAAAGCCGGAGGAATTCGGCGCGCGCTGGCTCGGCAGGCGCCTCGCAGAGCTCCTGCCCGGCGTCCCTGACCGCGAGCTGTGCGTCGCCTTCAGCGGCGGCGCGGACTCCACCGCGCTGCTGGCGGCGCTGCGTGAGCTCAGGCACCCGCCACGCGCGCTGCGCGCCGTACACGTCGATCACGGACTCCATCCGGACTCGCGCGCGTGG
>DASPOP010000393.1:0-4003 GCA_035625955.1 Steroidobacteraceae bacterium
GCAGCGGCTCGGACCAGGGGCCGGAGGCGATGACATCCGCCGGCGCCTTGAAGCGCGCGTAGAGCTGCTCGAGCAGCACCGTGAGCAGCACCATGTCGCCGAAGGCGCCGCAGCGCATGACCAGCGGCGGCAGCCTGGCGGCGCGTGCGAGGCGCTCTGCCGCCGGCGAGCTCATCCGCGTTCCCCGAGCGCATCGTGCGCGACACCGTAGAGCCGCTTGAGCTCCTGCTGCATCTCGTCCGTCAGGCGCTCGAGCGTAGCGGCGTCCGTCACGCGCGCCACGTAGCGCGGCGGTCCGATCGCGATGGCGATACGCGCGAGAAACGGCACGGGGATGACGAATTTGTCCCACTTCACGAGCCACGCGCGCGAGGCCGCATAGGCCATCGGCAGGATCGGACGCTGCGACATCTGCGCGAGCAGCAGCGCGCCCGGCTTGAACTTGAAACGTGGCCCGCGCGGGCCGTCGGGCGTGATGACCGGGGAGATACGATCGCGGGTGAGCGCCTGGTAGTAGTCGCGCAGCGCCCGCGCGCCGGTGTGGGTCGAGGAGCCACGGATCACCGCGCCGCCTAAGCGTCGCACCATCATGGCGCCGAGCTCGCCGTCGACCGATGGGCTGATGAGCCAGCCCGGAGCGAGGCCCCGCGCGCGCTGCTCGAACAGAAACTTTGCGCAATAGAGCTGATGCTGGTGCCAGTAGCAGGGAATGAGGGACGGCGCGCGCGCAAGCGCCGCCGCCATATGCTCCTCGCCCTCGATGCGCACCACGCGGCAGGTGAGCCACCACGCCCGTATCAGCGCCACGCCGAGCGGGGCCGCCACCGCGTACAGTGCGCGCCGCGCGCGCGTCATGCGCCGGCTCGAGCGGGTCGCGGTGCGATAGAGCGTGTTGCGCAGCCTTCCGTCGTCGCCGTCGCTCATGGCGCGAACAGCTCCGCGAGCGTGAGAGCGCGCGCGTCGAGACGGCCCACCGGCAGGCTCGTCATCACGCAGGCCGCGGCGCCGGGGAAGAGCCCGAGCCTCGACGCCGCGAGCGCCACGCCCCGACAGCGCGCGCCGCCCTCGGTGAGCTCGACCTCGCGTGCCTCGGTGAGGCCCGCGCCGCAGGCCTTGAGCGCCGCCTCGCGCGCCGCCCAGGCAGCGAGCCGCGCCTCGGTGCCGAGCTCGACGTCGAAACCCACGAGTCCGAGCGCGACCGCCGCGCATCCCACCCAGGGACCGGAGTGGCTGATGCTGAAATCGGGGCCGTCGCCCGCAGCGGCCGCGGTGCGCACCAGACGGGGCTTGCCGCCGTCCGGAAAGACAAGCTCGCCGGGCGCGACCGCCGTGCCCGTGAGCGTACTGAGCGCGCGCAGAGCGAGCGCCACGCCGGCGAGCGTCGCGGGTGCTGCGGATGCGTGCGCGGCGACCTCGAGACGCTTCGCATACGGGAGCTGGGCTGCGAGCGAACGCGCGGCATCGATCGGCCACTGACCGCGCAGGTCCGAGTGATATAAGATTAAGGTTTGGCTTTCAACAGCTTGCATGACCGCCGCCGCCCCCGCGAAGAGTCTTCCCCCCGAGGCCGAGCTGCAATTCGACGTAGGCTCCACCGACGATTCGCTGGAGCGCATGATCGAATTGTTTGCCCGCCACGGCGACACTTATCGCGTGTTCGTTCCGGCACGCAGATCTTATACCTATGTCATCCATCATCCGGACGACGTGAAGCGGGTGCTGCTCAGCAACCACCGCAACTACACCAAGGGCCTCGGGCTCGACCGCGTCAAGATCCTCCTCGGCAAGGGCATCATGACCAGCGAGGGCGAGCTGTGGAAGCGCCAGCGCTACATGATGCAGCCGCTGTTCCACCGCCGCGTGCTCACCGGCTTCGCGCAGCTGATCGCCGCCGCCAACGAGCGGCGCCTGAGCCGCTGGGGGCAGCTGGCAGCGCACGGCGAGCCGGTGAACCTGACCGACGAGATGAGCGACCTGACGCTCGAGATCGTATTGCGCTCGGTCTTCGGCCGCGACCTCGACCGCCTCACGCAGCAGCTCGGCGGCAATCCCTTCGAGGTGGTGACGCGGGAGCAGAGCCGCGATCTGCAGTTCGCCTACAAGTTCCGCTCGCTCACCAAGCTCGTGGCGCAGCTCATCGCGCGGCGCCGCGCCGAGCCCGAGGAGCACTTCGACTACGTCGCGATGCTGATGGCGGCGCGCGACAAGGAGAGCGGCGAGCCGATGGGCGAGCGCGAGCTCATCGACGAGATCATGACGCTGATCGTCGCCGGGCATGAGACCACGGCGAGCGGGCTCAACTGGACCTGGTATCTGCTGTCGCAGCATCCCGAGGCGGAGGCGCGGCTGCACGCCGAGCTCGATGCGGCGCCGGAGCTCGCGGCGCCGAGCCTCACCGAGATGGAGGCGCTGAATTACACCAGCCAGGTGGTGAACGAGGCGCTGCGGCTCTATCCGCCGGGATGGCTGCTGTCGCGGCGCACGATCGCCGCCGACGTGCTCGGCGGCTTCCAGGTCCCCGCCGGCACCAACGTGCTGCTGCCGCTGTACCTGCTGCACCGGCACCCGCGCTACTGGCATGAGCCCGATCGCTTCGCACCTGAGCGCTTCGCACCCGAGCACGAGGCCGAGCGGCCGCGCTTTGCCTATATGCCGTTCGCCGCCGGACCGCGCCACTGCATAGGCGAGACCTTCGCGCTCTATGAGATGCTCATGCACCTCTATAAGGTGGCGCGCCGCTACCGCCTGGTGTACGTGGCCGACAAACCCTTAGAGCTCGAGGCGCAGATCAATCTGCGCACCCGCTACCCGCTCCACATGAGGCTCCTGCCCCGCCGATGATCAAGGCCAACACCCTGACCGAAATGCTCGAGGCGAACCGCGCCTTCCCGCGCAGCATCACCTACCTCGAGGGAGAGAACGAGTCGCACAGCGTCCCGGCGGGCGAGCTCTACGAGCGCGCGCTCGGCATCCTCTATCACCTGCAGCGCATCGGCGCACGCCGCGGCGACAAGCTGATCCTGTTCCTCGGCAACAACGAGCAGTTCATCGACGTGTTCTGGGCGGCGATCCTCGGCGGCATCGTGCCCGTGCCGGTGGCGCTCGGCATCAGCGACGAGCACCGCCACAAGGTGCTGCGGATCGCACGCCGGCTGGGATCCCCGTTCCTCTACACCGAGCGCCGCTCGCTCGAGCGCATCGGCGCGTTCGCGGCCAATGCCGGAGAGGCGCAGCTGTTCGAAGCCCTGCGCGGGCGCACCTTCCTGGTCGATGACCTCGACGACATCTCGCGCGCCGGCAGCATCCAGCGCGCCGGGCCCGACGACGTCGCCTTCATCCAGTTCTCTTCGGGCTCGACCAGCGAACCGAAGGGTGTGGTGCTCACCCACCGCAACATCATCGCCAACTGCCGCGGCGTGGCCGAAGTGGCGGGCTTCACCGAGCAGGACGTGAGCCTTTCGTGGATGCCGCTCACCCACGACATGGGGCTCATCGGCTTTCACCTCATGATGTTCGCGAGCCGGGTGCACTCGCACTTGATGCCGACCGAGCTCTTCATCCGCCGGCCGCTGCTGTGGCTCACGCTGGCCGCGAAAATTCGCGCCACGATCCTCTGTTCGCCGAACTTCGGCTACAAGCACTACCTCAAGGTGCTGGGCGAGCGGCCGGTCGAGGGACTCGATCTCTCGGCGGTGCGCCTGATCTTCAACGGCGCCGAGCCGATCTCGGTGGAGCTGTGCGATGAGTTCCTCACGCGCTTGAGCGCCGCACGCCTCGACCGCAACGCCATGTACCCGGTGTACGGACTCGCGGAGGCCTCGCTCGCGGTGAGCTTCCCGCCGGCGGGCGCGCCCTTGAAGACCATCACGCTGAACCGCCACCGCCTCAATCCCGGCGACCCGGTGCAGCCGGTGGCCGCGGAGGACCCGGATGCGCTCAAGCTGGTGAGCGAGGGCAAGGCGATCCCCTACACGCGGGTGCGCATCGCCGGCGACGACGACCG
>DASPOP010000394.1:0-12945 GCA_035625955.1 Steroidobacteraceae bacterium
GTGCGCGGCTTCGCGCTCACCATGCGCCGCCTGGCGCACCGTCCCGACTTTCCGCCCGGGCTGCGCGCCATCGACGTCGTCGGCACCGGGGGCGATGCCTCCGGGAGCTTCAACATCTCGACCGGCACCGCGCTGCTCACCGCCGCCTGCGGGGTGCCGGTCGTGAAGCACGGCAACCGCTCGGTCTCGAGCCGCAGCGGCAGCGCCGACGTGCTCGAGGCGCTCGGCGTGGCGATCCCGCGCGACGGCACCGCCGCGGCGGCCACGCTCGCGGCCACCGGCTTCACCTATCTGTTCGCGCCCCACTATCACCCGGCGACGGCGCGCGTGGCCCCGATCCGCGCCGCGCTCGGCGTGCGCACCGTGTTCAACATCCTCGGACCCCTGGTGAACCCGGCGCAGCCGCCGCTGCACCTGATCGGCGCCTACAGCCTGGAAGTAGCGCGCCTCATGGCCGACACGCTCGCCGGACTTCCCATCGAGCGCGCCTTCGTCGTGCACGGCGCGGGAGGCTGGGACGAGCCGACGCCCATCGGTCCGTTCACGGTGTTCGACGTGCGGCCGCACCACGTCACGGTCGGCGTGCGCTCGCCCGCCGACTACGGGCTCCCCGAGTGCCAGCCGGCGGCGCTCGCCGGCGGGGACGCGCACTACAACGCGCGCGCGCTCGAGGCGGTCCTCGCCGGGAGCGACCGCGGCGCGCATCGCGACTGCCTGCTGCTCGGCACGGCGCTCGCGCTCGAGGTCGCGGGCCTCGAGGCGGAGCCGCGCGCGGGCCTGGCGCGTGCCGCCGCCGCCATCGACGGCGGCGCGGCCCGGCGCCTGATCGAGGGGCTGCGGACCCTCAAGCCGGCCGCGGGGAGCGGGACGTGAGCGCTTTCCTCGAGCAGATGGCCGCGGGCAGCCGCGCCCGCGTGCGTGAAGCGCTCGCCCGGCGTCCCCTCGCAGCGCTCGAGTCCGCGGCGCGCGCCACCGCCGCGCCACCGCCGCTCAGGCTCGATGCGAGCGGCTTCGATCTCATCGCGGAGCTCAAGCTCCGCTCGCCGGCGGCGGGCGAGCTCGGCGCCGGAGGCGTTGACGTCGCGGCGCGGGTCTCGGCGTACGCGCGCGCCGGCGCGGCTGCCGTCTCGGTGCTCACCGAGCCCAGCCGCTTCGACGGGTCGCTCGCGCACCTCGCTTGCGCGGCGCAGGCTCTCGCCACTCTGGGCGTGCCGGCGATGCGCAAGGACTTTCTCGTCGATCCTTACCAGGTGTTCGAGGCGCGCGCGGCGGGAGCGGGCGGGGTGCTGGTGATTCTGCGCATGCTGCCGAAGGAGGACATCCGCTCGCTCATCGACTGCGCGGGCGCGCTCGGCCTGTTCGTGCTGCTCGAGGCCTTCGATGCGCGCGACATCGAGCTGCTGCACGAATTTCTCGCCGCGCATCGCGGCGCGGCGCCGCTTCTCGCCGGGGTGAACTGCCGTGACCTCGCCACGCTCGAGGTGGTGCCCGCACGGCTCCTCGAGCTCGCGCCGCTCCTGCCGGCCAAAGTGCCGCGGGTGGCCGAGAGCGGCGTCGCGACGCCCGAGAATGCGCGCGCCATCGCGGCCGCCGGCTACTCGCTCGCGCTGGTCGGGAGCGCCCTGATGCGCGGCGACGACCCGCAAGGGCTTGCCGCCTCGCTCCTCTCCGCCGGGCGCGCCGCGCGCGCGGCGCAGTGAGATTCGCAGGCCTTGCTGCCCATGTGGATCAAGATCTGCGGCATGACCACCCCGGATGCGATCGCTACCGCGCTCGAGGCGGGCGCCGATGCGATCGGCTTCGTCTTCGCCGAGTCGCCGCGGCAGCTGACCCCGGAAGCGGCCGCGCAGCTCGCGCGCCCCGCCCGCGGCCGGGTGCGCTGCGTGGCGGTGACCCGTCATCCGATGCAGGGCGCGCTCGATGAGATGCTGCGCGTGTTCAGGCCCGACGTTCTGCAGACCGATGACGGCGACTTCGCCGGGCTCGAGCTGCCCGCATCCCTCGAGCGGCTGCCGGTGGTGCGCAGCGGCGACGGGTCCCCGGCGCAGCTCCCCGTGCGAATTCTCTTCGAGGGGCCCGTGAGCGGCACCGGCACGACGAGCGACTGGAGCGCGGCGCGCCGCCTGGCCGCGCGTACGCAGCTGGTGCTCGCCGGCGGGCTCGATGCGGCCAACGTCGGTGAGGCGATCGCGGCCGTCCGCCCCTTTGGCGTCGATGTGTCGAGCGGCGTCGAAGCGCGCCCCGGGGTGAAGAGTCCGCTCAAGATCGTGCAGTTCGTCACCGCGGCGCGGGCCGCGGCCACCAGAGCGAGTGAGGATCCATCATGAAGGAAATGCTCGAGGCGCTGATCGCCGGGAAGCTCCCCGATGCGCGCGGCCGCTTCGGTCCGTTCGGCGGACGCTACGTTCCCGAAACCCTCATCCCGCCGCTCGAGCGGCTCGAGCGCGGGGTGCGCGAGCATCTGCACACGCGCGAGTTCCAGCAGGAGTTCGCCGGGCAGCTCAGGTCCTGGGCCGGCCGGCCCACGGCGCTCACGCACGCGGCGCGCCTCTCCGCGCGCTGGGGCGCGCAGCTGTGGCTCAAGCGCGAGGACCTCGCCCACACCGGCGCTCACAAGATCAACAACGCCATCGGCCAGGCGCTGCTCGCCCGCCGGCTCGGCGCCCGGCGCATCGTCGCGGAGACCGGCGCCGGCCAGCATGGCGTGGCGAGCGCCGCGGCCTGCGCGCGCCTGGGGCTCCCCTGCACGGTGTACATGGGTGCCGTCGACATGGAGCGCCAGGCGCCGAACGTCGGGCGCATGCGCCTGCTCGGCGCCACCGTCGTGCCGGTCACGAGCGGCGACCGCACGCTGCGCGCCGCGATCGACGAGGCGCTGCGCGACTGGGTGTCGGATCCGCTCGGAACCTACTATCTCCTCGGCTCGGTCGTCGGACCCCATCCCTATCCCTATCTGGTGCGGGAGCTGCAGGCCGTGATCGGGCGCGAGGCGCGCGCGCAGATGCTCGAGGCCGCCGGACGCCTGCCCGATGCGCTCATCGCCTGCGTCGGCGGCGGCTCGAACTCGATCGGCGCTTTTCACGCCTTCCTCGCCGATGCCGCAGTCGAGATCATCGGCGTCGAGGCGGGCGGCCGCTCGCCCAAGCTCGGCGACAACGCAGCCACGGTCGCCTACGGGCGCCCCGGGGTGCTGCACGGCACTTATTCGCTGCTGCTGCAGGATGCCGACGGCCAGGTCCAGGAGACCCACTCGGTGTCGGCGGGCCTCGACTACCCGGGCGTGGGGCCCGAGCACGCACTGCTCGCCGCGCTCGGGCGGGTGCGCTACGAGACCGCGAGCGATGAGGAGTCGCTCGCGGGCGTGCGCGCCCTGAGCGAGTTCGAGGGAATCCTGCCGGCGATCGAGAGCGCGCACGCGCTCGCCGCCGCCGAGCGCTGGGCGCGCGCGCACCCGGGCGGCACGGTCCTCGTGTGCCTCTCCGGGCGCGGCGACAAGGACATGCCGACGCTGCAGCGGACGCTGCTCGCGACGGAGGGCGCATGAGCGGGCACGAGCGCATTACGAGCGCCATCCGCGCCGCCGCCGCGGGCGGCGAGCCCGCGCTGGTCGCGTATCTCACGGCCGGCTTCCCGAAGCGCGAGGAGTTCGCGCGTCAGCTCGAAGCGGTCGCGGCGGCCGCCGATGTGGTCGAGATCGGCGTGCCGTTCACCGATCCGATGGCCGACGGCGTCACCATTCAGCGCGCGAGCCTCGCAGCGCTCGCGCAGGGGGTGACGCTCCGCTGGATCCTCGCCGAGGTGGAGCGGCGGAAGGGGCTCCGTACGCCGCTCCTTCTCATGAGCTATCTCAACCCGCTGCTGGCGTTCGGCGTCGCCGAGCTCGCCGACGGCGCCGCGCGCGCCGGCGTCGCCGGCTTCATCGTGCCGGATCTGCCGCTCGATGAGTCGAGCGAGCTCGCGGCGGCGCTGGCGGCACGCGGGATCGCGCTGGTGCAGATGGTCACTCCGGTCACGGAACCGAAGCGCCTCGTGGCCCTGTGCGAGCGCAGCCAGGGGTTCATCTACGCGGTCACCATGACCGGCACGACCGGACGCAACGTCGCGGTGCCGGACGAGGTGATCGCCTACCTCGAGCGCGTGCGCGCCAGCGCCCCGCTCCCCGTGTGCGCCGGCTTCGGCATCCGCACGCGCGCGCAGGTCGAGCGGCTGCGCGGCCACGTGGACGGCGTCGTGGTCGGCTCGGCGCTGGTCGAGGTGCTCGAGCGCGGGGAAGATCCGGCCCGCTGGCTGCGCGAGTTGCGCGGGCGCTAGAGCGCGGTCATTCTGCAGGGCGGCGCATGAAGACCCTGACGATAGCCTCGCGTTTCTGCGGGCCGCCAAGCTCCGCGAACGGCGGCTACTTTGCCGGCCTGGTGGCCGGCTGCGCCGCGCGCACCGTGACCGTGCGCCTCATCCGGCCGCCGCCGCTCGACACCGAGCTCACGATCGAGGAGCTTGCCGACGGGGCGCTGCGGGTGCTGAACGGGCCGGAGGCGATCGGGGACGCGCGGCCCGCGCTGCTCACGCTGGAGGTACCGGCGGCTCCCGACTACCTCGAGGCGGTGGAAGCCTCGCGGCACTACGCGGGCTTTCGCTATCACCGCTTTCCGACCTGTTTCGTCTGCGGCACGCAGCGCGTGCGCGGTGACGGCATGCGGGTGTTCGCCGGCCCGCTGCCGGAGCGCGGACTGGTTGCGGCGCCCTGGGTTCCCGATGCCTCGCTCGACAGCGGCGACGGCAAGGTGCACGCCGAGTTCATGTCGGCGGCGCTCGACTGCCCCGGCTACTTCGCAGTGGCGCCGGATGACCGCATGATGCTGCTCGCGGAGGTCACCGCGCACGTCGACCGGCGGGTGCACGTCGGCGAATCCTGCACGGTCGTCGGCTGGCAGATCGCCTCGAGCGGGCGCAAGCACGAGGCGGGGACCGCGCTCTTCGACGGCAAGGGCGAGCTCTGTGGCCGGGCGCGGGCGCTGTGGATCGAGCCGCGCGACTCACCACCGCCGCTCGGCTAAGCGATTCCGCCACGAATCCAATGGCGCCGTCAGCGAATCGGCTTGCATAGCGCCGTGTTCGGTGAATGCCCAGGGCAGTTTGCGGCGGCCGCCACGGCCTGGATTTGATATCGCAGTTTGCGATATCAAAGCGACATGCTCGGCCGCCGAGAGGCGCAACATAAAATCCTCTGGAAAACGCTCGGCGTTTCGCTTGACCGCTTCGTTCAACCGCCCGGTAGTCACGCCGTAGATTGCCGCCAGATCGCTATCGAGAATCACGCGTTGTCCACGCAGCACCAGGATCGCATGCGTGATGCGTTCAACCGAGTTTGAGGTGGCTCTGTGCATTGCCATTCGAGCAGCGTAATGAGGTCTGCGACCGGAAGTTTCATTGAAAAGCGTTGCCTTCGTTGAGAAATGCCGGAGTGTCCGCTCCTGCCGTTCTGAGTGACTGCTTTGGAGCGGGTTCGATGTCCCAGATGGGTCGAAAACGGAAGTCAGCTATCGGCCGGTGGCGCTTAGCCCCGCACGAGCCGCATCATTTCTTCGCCGTAACGCGCGCCGGCGACGGCGCTCACTGGAAACACTGCATCGAGCGCCGCGAGGTCGGCTGCGCTCAGCCTCACCGCGAGCGCGCCCAGGTTCTCGACGAGATTGCGGACACGCCGCGTTCCGGGAATCGGCACGATGTGCTCGCCCTGGGCCAGCACCCAGGCGAGCGCCAGCTGCCCGGGCGTGCAGCCTTTGTCCCGGGCGAGCGCTTTCACCTTCTCGACCAGCGCCAGGTTGCGCGCGAAGTTCTCGCCCTGGAAGCGCGGGTTCGTGCGGCGATAGTCATCGGCGGCAAAGTCGTCGGGGCTCTTCAACGCTCCAGTGAGAAAACCCCGGCCGAGAGGGCTGAACGGAACGAAGCCGACGCCGAGGCGCTTGCAGGCCTCGAGCACTCCGTCCTCCGGGTCGCGCGTCCACAGCGAGTACTCGCTCTGCAGCGCGGTGATGGGGTGCACGCGGTGCGCGCGCGCGAGGGTGCGCGGCGCGACTTCGGAGAGCCCGAGGTAGCGCACCTTGCCCGCGCGCACCAGCTCGGCCATGGCGCCGACCGTGTCCTCGATCGGCACCCTGGGGTCGACGCGGTGCAGGTAGTAGAGGTCGATATGGGAGACCCCGAGACGCGTCAGGCTCGCCTCGCAGGCTGCACGCACGTACGCCGGGCGTCCGTCCACCGCAGCCGGCGCCTCCCTGTCGTCATTGAGCACGAAGCCGAACTTGGTGGCGATGAACGCATCCGCCCGCCGCTCGCGCAGACCGCGCCCGAGCAGTTGCTCGTTGGTGTACGGCCCGTAGACGTCGGCCGTGTCGAACAGGGTGACACCCAGATCGAGCGCGCGATGCAGCGTTCCGATCGACTCCGTGTCGTCGTGCGGGCCGTAGAGCTCGCTCATGCCCATGCAGCCCAGGCCGAGGGCGGAGACGATGGGGCCGCTGGGGCCGAGCGTACGGGTCTGCATAGGGACTCCGGGAAAGCGAGGCTACGGCATTGTCCGCCGCCGCCGATCCGCGGCGAATCCGTCATTCGGGAGAGCGCGCGCCAGCGCGGCAGGGCGCCCCGCTAGGTCGCGCCCGCCGGCCGCATGTGCGCGCTGCGCCAGTCGCCGTAGCGGTAATACAGCACCGCGAGCGCCGCCGACAGCGCCGACGAGATCGGAAAGCTCCACCACACGGCATCCACCTGATAGCGGTCGAGGTAGGCTTCCGCGAGCGGGAAGCGCACTCCGAGCAGCGTGATGGAGAGGATGATGAGCGGCGCCATCACGGCGCCGGTGGCGCGCACCACGCCGAACAGCGCCACCGCCACGCCGAAGAAGACGAACGACGGCGTGACCACGTGATTCAGGTGCGAGGCGATTACGCGGGCCCCCGAGCCGGCGGGCAGGAACAGCGCGAACAGCGGCCGGTCGAGCAGCTCCATCGCGAGCGTGATCCCGCCGCACAGCACCACGTTGTAGAAGACCCCGACGCGCGCAATCTCCCGGATGCGGTCCCACTTGGCGGCACCGACGTTCTGCGCCGTCATGGCCGACATCGCCATGGCGACGGCGAACGCCGGCATCTGGATGTAGTTCCACAGCTGCAGCGCCGCGCCGAACGCGGCCGTGGTGTCGACGCCGAAGCGATTGACGAGGGTGATCATGAGCACGCCCGAGAGCGACAGCACCAGCATCTGCGCGCTCATCGGCAGGCCCTTCTTCACCAGCGTCGCGACTACCGACCAGTCGACCTTGAGCAGCGCGAGCTCGTTCTTGTGCAGCACCAGCAGGTGCCGCCGCCGGTAGAGGTGGCGGATGAGCGCGCTGAGGCTGACCGCCTGGGCGACGAAGGTGGCGAGCGCCGAGCCGGCGATTCCGAGGCGCGGCACGGGTCCGAGGCCGAAGATGAATACCGGATTCAGCGCGATGTCGAGGCCGACCGACAGCAGCATGAAGTAAAAGGGCGTCTTCGAGTCGCCGGCGCCGCGCAGCATCGCCCCCACGTAGGCGTACAGGTAGAGAAACGGCAGCGCCAGGAAGATCACGCGCATGTAGGCCACCGCGAGGTCGAGCGAGGCGGGCGGGGTGCTCATGGCGATGAGCAGCGGCCGGCACAAGGTGAGGCCCGCGACCGCCATCGCGACCGAGATGCCGGTGAAGAAAGTGGCGCTGGTACCGACCACCCGCTTGGTCTCGGGGACGTTGTTGGCGCCGATGCACTGGCCGACCAGGATGGTGGCGGCGAGCGCCACGCCGAAGGCCGCGCCGATCAGCAGAAACATCACCGTGTTGGCGTTCGAGGTCGCGGTGAGCGCCGCCTCGCCGAGAAAGCGCCCCACCCAGATCGAGTTCACCGAGCCGTTGAGAGACTGCAGCACATTGGCGTACAGGATCGGCAGCGCGAACCTGAACAGCGTGATGGGGATCGACCCCTCGGTGAGCGCGCGTTGCACTCAGCGCCCGGCGCCGGCCAGCGTGGCGATGACGCCCGCGGCGAGCAGGGCCCAGCCGGCCGCCGCGTGGCCGCCGGAGACCGCGAGCCACACGAGTCCGCCGAGCAGCAGCGCGGCGCCGACCGTCACGAAGTCGCGGCGCCGGCCCTGGGCGCGGAGCTCCTCGCGCAGCTCCGTGAGGTCGGGGGGCGGCGGCATGCGCTCCGCAGGCTGCGCGCCGCGGCGCACCTGCGCCGCCAGCAGCGCCGGCAGGCCGCGCAGCGCCTCGAGGATCTCCGGCGCGTGCGAGCGCACGCTGCGCCAGAGCGCGCCGACGCTCACGCGCTCGCGCATCCACTCGCGCAGGATCGGGGTCGCGCTGCTCCAGATATCGAGCTCGGGGTAGAGCTGCCTTCCCAGGCCCTCGACGTTGAGCAGCGTCTTCTGCAGCAACAGCAGCTGCGGCTGGATCTGCATGTCGAAGCGCCGCGAGATCTCGAACAGGCGCAGCAGGATCCGCCCGAAGGAGATGTCCTTCAGCGGCCGGTCGAAGATCGGCTCGAGCACGGTGCGCACCGCCGACTCCATCTCGTCGATGCGCGCGCCGGCCGGCACCCAGCCCGACTCGAGGTGCAGCTGCGCGACGCGGCGGTAGTCGCGGTCGAAAACCGCGAGGAAGTTCTCCGCGAGATAGTGCTGATCGCGCGGATCGAGCGTGCCGACGATGCCGAAGTCGACCGCCGCGTAGCGCGGCCGCTGCGGGTCGTCGATGAGGACGAAGATGTTCCCCGGGTGCATGTCGGCGTGGAAGAAGTTGTGGCGGAACACCTGGGTGAAGAAGATGCGCACGCCGTTCTCGGCGAGGCGCGGGATGTCGGTGCCCGCGGCCTTCAGCGCCGCCAGGTCGCTGATCGGCACGCCGTGAATGCGCTCCATCACCATGACGTCCTTGCGGCACCAGTCCCAGTGGACCTCGGGAACGTAGAGCAGGTCGGAGCCGGCGAAATTGCGCTTCAGCTGCGAGGCGTTGGCGGCCTCGCGCATCAGGTCGAGCTCGTCGAGCACCGTCTTGTGGTACTCGGCGACCAGCTCGCGCGGCCGCAGGCGCCGCCCCTCGTGCCAGTAGCGCTCGGCGAGGTCGGCGAGGGCGTGCAGCACCTCGAGATCGCGCTCGATGACGGCGCGCATCCCCGGGCGCAGCACCTTCACCACGACCTCCGCGCCCGTCGGCAGCCGTGCCGGGTGCACCTGGGCGATCGAGGCGGCGGCGAGCGGCCTCTCATCGAACGAGGCGAACATCTCGGCGACCGGACGGCCGTAGCTCGCCTCGATGAGCTGCCGCGCCACGGCGCCGTCGAAGGGCGGCACGCGGTCCTGGAGCTTCGCGAGCTCGTCGGCGATGTCGGGCGGCAGCAGGTCGCGGCGCGTCGATACCGCCTGCCCGAACTTCACGAAGATCGGCCCGAGCTCCTCCAGCGCGAGCCGCAGCCGCTCGGCGCGCTCGCCGCCGCGGCGCCGCGCGAGCCACACGCCGGGCGACAGCACCAGCAGGAAGCGCAGCGGCCTATATAGATGAGTGGCGCGGACGTAATCGTCGAGGCGGTGCCTGAGCAGCACCCGCTGGATCTCCAGCAGCCGCAGCACCACCCGAAGCTTCACGACGCGCCCGACCCGCGGGTCCCCGGGTCGCGCCGCCGCGCCAGCAGCTCGATCCGCGCGGCGATGCGGTCGAGGTCCTCGCGCAGCGCATCGACGCCGCGCAGGAACTGCTCGCCCTCGTGGCGCGAGACGAGGTCGGCGCGCTCGTGGGCGAGGTAATCGGCGGTGCTGCGCCAGACGCTGTCGGCGGCGCGGGCGCCCCAGGCAAGGGCCCCGCGCGCCGCCCGCGCGAGCTGGTGTGCGGGCACGTCGCCGAGCACCAGCGAGAGCTCCTCCTCGGGATCGGGCCTGAGCAGCGTCAGCAGCTCGCGGAACTTGCCGGCGATCTCCCCGTCGCCGGACATCGCGGCCTCGCCGCGTTGCACGGCGGCCTGCGCGCCCTCGCCGGCGAGCGCGAGCAGCCCCAGGGGGCCTACCGAGAGTCCGGCATCGGCCGCCTGGGCGCCGCCGCCCGTCACGATGAGCTGGGCGCCGTCCGATTCGAGCCGCAGCGCTCCCATGCCGCGCACTTCGAGCGCGAGGCTCCGGCCGGCGAGCTCGGCGGCGAGCTCGCGCGCGCGCCCCGAGCGCGGCAGGCCCCGGTTGAGCAGCTGGCCGAGGGTCTCGCTCAGCACTTGTAGCCGCGATGCACGGCGACGATGCCGCCGGAGAGGTTGTGGTAGCGGCAGCCATCCAGTCCCGCCGCGCGCATCATCGCGAGCAATGTCTCCTGGTCGGGATGCATGCGGATCGATTCGGCGAGGTAGCGGTAGCTCGCCTCATCGCCCGCCACGTAGCGCCCGAGCAGCGGCAGCACGCGGAACGAATACGCATCGTAGAGGCCCTTGAGAGCGGCGATCTGCGGCTGCGAGAACTCGAGCACCAGCAGCTGCCCGCCGGGCTTGAGCGTGCGGCGCATCGAGACGAGTGCGGCCGCCTTGTCGGTCACGTTGCGGAGCCCAAAGCCGATGGTGACGCAGTCGAAGGTGCCGTCCGCGAACGGCAGCCGCTCGGCGTCGGCCTGAACGCAGGCGACATTCGCTGCCCTGCCCGCATCGATCAGCCGGTCGCGGCCGCGCTCGAGCATGGCGGCGTTGATGTCGGTGAGCACGACCAGGCCGCGCTCGCCCACCTGCCGGGCCAGCCCCGCCGCCAGATCCCCGGTGCCGCCGGCGACATCGAGCGCGCGCTGGCCGGGACGCAGGTTCGCCAGCGCCAGCGTGAAGCGCTTCCACAGGCGGTGCGTGCCGGCCGACATCAGATCGTTCATGAGGTCGTAGCGATCCGCGACCGAGTCGAATACGCCGCGCACGCGCCGCGCCTTGTCTTCGGGCGGCACGCGTTGAAAGCCGAAGTCAGTGGAGTGCTCGTCGGCCATGGTGTGCGCGGGCGTGAGTGATGAGACACATTCTAGTCGATCGGACCTGGCACTTCGCTCCGTGCGCCTTGCATCTTCCTGCGGCCGATGCGCTAGAATCGCGCACGTTCAGGGGGGTCTTGCAAGGGCGGGCCGGACAGCGATGTCCGGCCCGTCTGTTTTTTGGACGGCGCTCCTAACTGCGCCGGCCGCCCGGCGTCAACACCGCGCGCGAGCGCCGCTCCTCATAGCGCGCCCACTTCGCCGCGCGCTCGCGGCCGAGCTCGTGCAGGTACTTCCAGGTGTAGAGCCCGGTGTCATGCCCGTCGTCGAAGACGAGCTTCACCGCGTACTGTCCCACCGGCTCGACCGCCGTGATGCCGACATTCTCCTTGCCGAGCACCAGCACCTCCTGTCCGGGGCCGTGGCCTTTCACCTCGGCGGACGGCGAGTGCACCCGCAGATATTCGAAGGGCAGCTCGAAGCGGCTGCCGTCGGCGAAGCTCACCTCGAGGACGCGCGTGGCGCGGCGCAGCCGCAGCTCGGTGGCGATGGGATCCTGCATGGCATCAGGAGTATAGGCAGCCGCGCTCGTCGAGCCAGCAGATTGCTGCAGTGCAGCAGCAGAAGGCGCACAGGCTCTTTGCGCTGCGGGACTGCAATCGAGCGCGCATTACTTGTGCGTTAACAACGATCACAGGGCGCGGCGCGCCTCTATACTCTGCGTCCCCCGGGGCGCATAGGGCTCGAATGGAACCGACCGATACCTCCCATCCCGACTACTTCCATCGAGTTGTGGATTGCCAGTGGGCCTGCCCGGCCCACACCGATGTTCCCGAGTACATCCGCCTGATCGCCCAGGGCCGCTTCACCGACGCTTACATGGTGAACCGGCACTCGAACGTCTTCCCGGGCATCCTCGGGCGCGTCTGCGACCGGCCCTGCGAGCCCGCCTGCCGGCGCGGCCGCATCGAGCAGAAGCCGGTGGCCATCTGCCGCCTGAAGCGCGTCGCCGCCGACCACCGCGACGACGTCACGAGCCGGCTGCCCGCGATCCCGAAGCTGAAGAACGGCAAGCGCATTGCCCTGATCGGCGCCGGCTGCGCCTCGCTCACCGTCGCCAACGATCTGATGCCGCTCGGCTACGAAGTGACCATCTTCGAGCAGTACGGCGAGCCTGGCGGGCTCATGCGCACGAACATTCCCTCGTTCCGCCTGCCGGCGACGGTGCTGAACGAGGAGATCGCGATGATCACCGGCATGGGCGTGGACCTGAAGCTCAATACGCCGGTCAGAAGCATGCGTGAGCTCCTGACCTCGGGCGGCTTTGATGCAGTATTCGTCGGCTCGGGAGCGCCCAAGGGCAAGGAGCTCAAGTTGCCCGGGCGCGAGGCGGGCGCCGCCAACATTCACATCGGCATCGCCTGGCTCGAGTCGGTCGCCTTCGGCCACATCGACAAGGTCGGCAAGCGCGTCCTCATCATCGGCGTCGGCAACACCGCCATGGACTGCTGCCGCACCAGCCTGCGGCTCGGCGCCGAGAGCGTCAAAGTCATGGCGCGCAAGCCGCGCGGCTTCTTCAAGGCCTCCGCCTGGGAGCTCGAGGACGCCGAGGAGGAAAGCGTCGGCATCGTCGTCAATCGCTCGCCGAAGGCCTTCGTGCTCGAGGGCGGCAGGCTCGCCGGCATGCGGTTCGACAGGATGGAGTACGACCTCGACGGCGCCGGGCGCATCACCGCCGAGCGCGTGGTGGGCGAGGAGTTCCTGCCCGCCGACGACGTGATCCTCGCCATCGGCCAGGAGAACGCCTTCCCCTGGATCGAGCGCGACCTCGGCATCGAGTTCGACAAGTGGGACGTGCCGGTCATCGACAAGCTGACCTTCGAGTCGACGCGGCCGGGCGTATTCTTCGGCGGCGACGCGGCCTTCGGCCCGAAGAACATCATCTGGGCGGT
>DASPOP010000395.1:0-3786 GCA_035625955.1 Steroidobacteraceae bacterium
CCTGAGCTCGTACCGCCGATAGAGTGCCGTGAACGCCCCGGCGTCGCCGCTCGCATAGCGGGCCATCAGCGTCTCGTCACTCAGGTTGGCGTCGTTCATTCATCGCCGGATCGATGAGTGTCGCAAGGCTCAGCCGCCCGGCGGGTCGGGCACGAAGTGCCGCTGCTCCGCGCTCGGGAACGGGTCGGGTGTGCGCACCGTCGGGCGCGGCCTCCGGACGATGCCCATCGCGACGAGGTTCTCGAGACTGTCGTAGCGAATGCGGATGACCTCGTTGGGTTGCGGCTGCATGCGGTGAAACTCCGTGTCGACGACGTAGGAATACTCACGCTCCCCATGCCCGGTCCCGAGCCGTTCCGTCGGCGCCTGCGCTTTGGCGAGCGGTGCCCCCTGCAACGCTCCCATGGCGCTGGCGCTCTCGGCAAGCGAGCGGTCGGCGCCAGCCGCGAAGGGAGCGGACTCGCCGAATTCGGGCGTCGCGGGTGACGGTGCGACCCGCGGCGGCGGCGCGTAGACCGGTTGCGGCTGCTCGCGGAACAGCGCGACGCCGATGACCCCGACATTGGCCGGCCGGCCGGTACGCTCGGCGTACGAGTTCCTCGAGTCGGTGAATGTGAAAGCCGCCACTTCGGAGTTGCTCTTGCGCCATCCCGTGATCTGGTAGCGCTCGCCGGGGTCGAAGACGTAGCCTGCCTGGTCGAAGCCCGCCGTGTCGCCCGAGAGCACGTTGAGGCCGTCGACCGAGGTCACGGCGAGCAGCCGGCCGCCCGCGCAGTTGCGGATCTCGATTGCATAACGCGCCCCCGGATTCCCCGCCACCCAATACTCGCCGCGGGAGTAATAGGTCGGCAGCGCGACGCCAGTGTCGCGATCGACCACACTCACGCGCGCCAGCCCGCCCACGGCACTGGCCTCGGCGCTCGCCGCCAGGGCCAGGACGTACGCCATCACAATAAGGTACCTCACGGATCGCCTCCGGTATTGAGAGAGCCCAATACCTGAAGCGCGGCAGCCCCCCGGATAGGGTTAACGGGTGGCTCTACCGTCGCGATACAGCCAGCCGGCGATCACCCCGAGGATCACCATGAGCACGCCGTCGAACACGATCTGCTTCATGACCGTCCCGGCGGGCATCGGCTGCACCACGAAGTAGATGAGGTAAGTCGGGACCGTCGTCAGGAACGCCACCGCGATTCCGAACCGCAGGCCCTGACCGAGCCATGGCTTCGGCTCGACCCCACGGGCGTAGATCCAGGCGAACGCACCCGAGAGCATGACGTGCGCCAGGATCATGAGGGGGAAGTAGCGCTGCGAGTCGGCCGGCGCACGGAACAGAGTGCCCAGCCGCATGTAGTCGGCGTTCAGCAGGACGCCATGCACGATGAAGCTGCCCAGGAACCAGGCGACGAAAATTACGATCCAGGCAATGATGAATTTTCTGTTCATGAGTCCTCCTCAGGCGTCGAGCCGCCGCTCGTAGGAGACGGATTCGCCGTGCTCCAGGTAGCGGCGCATGATCCGCAGGTACATCGCCCAGCAGTAGCACGACACCCGCCAGTGCTGGTTCTCGCCCGGCCAGCCGGTGTGATAGAAGCGCACGCGCGTCGACTCACGCCCCTCGGGCTTGAGCACGCATCCGACGCGCGTATTCATCCAGTCGGGATGCGCCTCCGTCATCTCGAGCTCGAAGGCCACGTCGGGCTCGTAACGCGTCACCCGGGCGCGCCAGGCGTAGTCGGGACCGAAGTGGAGCTGGTATTCGGCGCCCTCCTCGGGCTTGCCGCTGGAGGACTGCGTCCACCAGTGCGTCAAACCCTGGGGCGTCGCCATCGCGTGAAACACCCGCGGCAGCCCGGTCCTCACCGTGAACTCCTGGATGATGTCGGCCATGGCGAGCCTCCGCTCCCCCTACTGCTTCTTGTCCGGCGCCGGATGGAGCGAGATCCACACGACGAGGTCCCAGGCGTTGCGGATGCCGATGAAGAGCAATGCGAGCACCAGCACCGCGACGCCGTACAGCGCCGCCCGGGTGAGACGATCCCTGATGAGGACTGCCATGACGGTCAGACCGGCGTACGCCAGGGTCGGCAGGATCACGTTCCAGATCCAGTCTTCACGCACCGGAATGTAGTGCGTCGCGCCGCGCCCGCTCCGCCACATGTTGGCGCCGATGAAGCCGCCGTAGACGATACCCGCCAGCCCCCCGAGCGCCAGGCCGACGCTCAGGGTTCCGGGGCCCTGATGCGGCATGCTCATGAACGCCGCGAGCGCCAGCGCAGCGCAGAAGTGCACGATCATCGGCGTCATGAACGCGCCGACGCCGGCCGGGCGAATCTGGCCCGAGTCGCGCGCCAGCGTCATTACGACGAACGTGAGCCCGGTGAGCCCGCCGGCGGTGGAGCCGATGATGACGTAGAAGTTGTCCCAGCCAGCGAGCGGCGAGCCGTCCATTACTTCTTCGCGCTCCCGGCGGCCGTGGGCAGGCCCGTTGTTCTCATTGTCCGGCTCCCGTTGCTGTCCCGCGCGGCATCCTAGTCGCCGCTACCCCGCAGCAGCAAGGGGCGCGCCGGCCGCAGCCCGGCGTTTCCGCAACCGCATCCTTCTCCAGTTTGTCTACAATGACGCGCCCCCCTCGTGAGCGCGCAGGACGCAATGAGCGCAGCCCGGCCCGCAGCCCTTCCCGCCCTCCTCGTCGCCGTTGCGGCAGGCGTCGGCGGGTGCACGGCGCTCGATACCTGGCGCAAGTGCGGCGCGGGCTGCCCGGGCGATGCCGCGATCTCGGCCGCCGTCCGCTCCCGGCTCTCTCAGCACACCGAGCTGCTCGCCCCGAATCGGGTGTACGTCTCCACCCTCGATGGCACCGTGTACCTGAGCGGCGAGGTGGCGACCGACCTCCAGCGCCTCGATGCCTTGGACATCGCGCGCGCGACCCCGGGTGTCCCGCGGGTCGTCGACCTCATCAGTCTCGAGTACAACGGCCGCTGAGCGGCACGCCCCTTACAGCTCCTCGAGATCGATCAGAGCGGACCGCGTCACGCGCCCGTCCACTACGGCCACACCTTCGGACCGCAGGCGGCGCGCCTGCTCGCGGTGCGCACGCGAGGCGCGGGGGAAGGCGATGCGCCCGCCCGCGCCGACCACGCGATGCCAGGGAAGATTGAGCTCATCGCCCGCCACCCGCAGCGCGAACCCCGCCTGGCGCGCGCGCCCCGGCAGGCCCGCGGCGCGCGCCACGCCGCCGTAGGTCGCCACCCGCCCGCGGGGAATGGTGCAGACCGCGTGCCAGATCGCCTCGAGCGCCGGGCTCTCCTGCGCCGGGCCCGGCCGGCGGTTCGCCGGGCGGGCCCGGCTCAAAGGCTGCAGCAGCGCCGCGAGCGTTTTCCTCTGACGCCTCACCGGGGGCATACTACAAGAAAAGACCACCATGGCAGCCGCGCCCGCCGCCGACGATTTCCTGCTCGAGACCCGTGGACTCACCAAGGAGTTCAGCGGTTTCGTGGCCGTGAGCAACGTCGACCTCAGGGTGCGCCGCGGCCACATCCACGCGCTCATCGGGCCCAACGGCGCCGGCAAGACCACCTTCTTCAATCTGCTCACCAAGTTCATGATTCCGACCCGCGGCCAGATCATCTACCGTGGCGAGGACATCACCCTCGAGAAGCCCGCCCAGGTCGCACGGCGCGGCATCGTGCGCTCGTTCCAGCTGTCGGCGGTATTTCCGCACCTCACGGCGCTCGAGAACGTGCGCATCGCGCTGCAGCGCTCGCTGCGGACCAGCTTTCATTT
>DASPOP010000396.1:0-2149 GCA_035625955.1 Steroidobacteraceae bacterium
CACCGCCTCCGTGGGAGTGGAATACCGCTTCAGCGTCGCGAGCCACGAGGCCTTCCTGCGCGTCGATGGCGAATATGAGGCGCGCGCCAGGTGGCCGACCGCGGGTCTGGATGCGAACACTTCGCAGTTCGACCCGGCTAACTTCGTGCTGCCGTCGACGACCTTCGTCAGCTTGCGCGGCGGAATGCAGTTCGGTCCGTGGTCGGTGCAGGGCTTCGTCGACAACCTGACCGACACGCACGCTCTCACGGCCTACAACTACACGATCTGCAGCGACCCCGGTAATCAATTCGGCGTTGGGTGCGCGGCGTCGAGCCGCCTGCAGCGTGCCTTCACGTTCAGGCCGAGCACGATCGGCGTGACGCTGATCTTCCGCCAGTAGAGGCGGCGCGCGCCGCTCGGGGGAGCGCCTCAGTAGTCCGCGGGCGGCGCCTGGCCGCTCGCGGCGAGCGTGCGCAGCACCTCGCGGCGCCGCTCCTTCACGTCCGCGAGCGGCGAGCGGCGCAGCTCCGCCACTTCGGCTTGCGTGAACGGTGTGATCGGCGGGGCGCCGGCGGCGGCCGGTGGGAAGCGCTGCGCCAACCAGTTGAGCACGGCAGCGAGCTGCGCATCCCCGAGCGCGGAGTTGGCCGCGCCCGGCACCCGCAGCACGTAATTGCGGCCTTCGGGACTGCGCATGAAGAGCGCCACCGAGCCGGCGAGCGGCGGCACCTTGCCCGGCACTCCCTGGGCCTGATCGCCGTGGCAGCCCATGCAATAGAGGATGTAGTCCTGCTGCGGGCCGGCGTGCGCCGCGGGCGCAGTCAAGGGGGCAGCGAGCGCTGCGGCTGCTGCGAGGGCGGGACGCACGCTCAGGGCTCCGCGGGCGCCACGCTCTTGCGGTGCTCACGCACCTCCGCGCCGTCGACCGCATGGGCACGCTCGGCCGCGATCTCGGCGCTCGTGAGAGGTGCCACGCCCGGCGGCGCGTGCGCAAGATCAAACACCACGAAATTGACCAGCGCGGCGAGAGTCGCGTCATCGAGCTGGCCGAACTCCGGCATGCGGAAGGCATAGTGCTTGCCCTCGACCGCGATGTCGCCGTACATGCCGTAGAGCAGCGTCATAGCCAGCTGGCGCCGTCCCTCGGCGCTGGCAGCGTACCGCGCCGGATAGGAGAGCAGGGGCGGCGCGAGCGCGGGGAGGCCCGCGCCGGCGCCGCCGTGACACACGGCGCAGTTGGCCTGGAAGCTCGTGGCGCCCTGCGGGTAGGCGGGCGGCGCATCGGCGGCTGCGCCGCTTCCCTGAAAGGCCAGCGTGACGAGCGCCGCGAGCGGTGGGGCAACGGAGGCTGCGCGGGCGCCACCCGTCATTTTTCTGCGACCCCGAGGATCACCGATACGGTGCAGTGATAGTTCGAGTCGGCGTTCGCCATGCACCAGTTGAGATCGTTGTTGCGCGACGGGCGGTACATCGGCCTCTCACGTTCAGAACGGGTGCAGTCGCAGGTGCCGCAGGTCGATTTCCCGCAGCAGTCGTTGTAGGACACCATGTAGTCGCGCCCGTCACGGGCGTTGTGGCAGGTGCCGACCCAGCTGATCGGCGAGGGGGCGGTGCCGGGAGGACAGGAAGTCGAGCTGCCCCCGCAGCACGCGCACAGGAAGCCGTCGATGGCGCAGTACTTCCAGTAATCGCAGCTCTCGGCGCTGTCCGGGCCCGGATGGGGCTCGTTGGCGTGCGCGCGGCTGCCGCGATCGATGGGCAGCAGCGGCAGCAGGGCGGCGCCGGTCAGCAAGCGCCCGAGATGAGCGAGCAGGCTGCGGCGCGAGGTGCGCTGCGCCAGCGAGCGCGCGGACTGTTCGACGAGCTGATCGAGCGAGCGCATCAGGTACACCCCGTGTCTGTCAGGGAGTCAGCATCAACCACGGCGTCTGTCCAAGCTTCTTCTCGACGTGGCGGAGGTGCCCGTTCAGGGCATCGATCACGGCGACGTCGGCCGTGTCGGTCGCGGCGAACAGCACGGGTGCGGGATCCTGCGTCACCTGCACGACGACCACCCGCGACAGGCCCTGAGCCTGCGTCGGCCAGCGTGCCAGGCGCCGGTGGCTCGCCATATCGAAGACCCAGATCTCGGTGCCGCCGTCCTTATGGGTCCCCTCACCGCCCTTGT
>DASPOP010000397.1:0-3489 GCA_035625955.1 Steroidobacteraceae bacterium
TGCCGAGATCACGGCCGCGGTGCGCACGCGCCTCAATGCGCGCACGGAGCTGCTGGCGCCCAATCGGGTGTACGTCTCGACGCTCGACGGCGTCGTGTACTTGAGCGGTGAGGTCGCGACCGATCTGCAGCGCCTCGACGCCGAGGACATCGCGCGCGCGACCCCCGGTGTCCCGCGGGTCGTCAACCTCATCAATCTCGAGTACAACGGCCGCTAGACGCCGAGCCCGTCACAGCTCCCCGAGCTCGATCAGCGCGGCCCGCGCCACGCGCCCCTCCACCACCCGCACCCCCTCGGCGCGCAGCCGGCGCGCCTGCTCACGGTGCGCGCGCGAGGCCGGGGGAAAGGCGATGCGGCCGCCGGCTCCGACCACCCGATGCCAGGGGAGATTGAGCTCATCCGCCGCCACACGCAGAGCGAATCCCGCCTGGCGCGCACGCCCGGGGAGCCCCGCGGCGCGCGCCACCCCGCCATAGGTCGCCACCCGCCCGTGCGGGATGGTGCAGACCGCATGCCAGATTGCCTCGAGCGCCGGGTTCTCGCCGCCCGCGGCGCGCGCACGCGCCCCGCCCGTGCGGCTCAGGGGTTGCAACAGCCCGGTGAGCGTTTTCCTCTGACGAGCCATCCGGCGCATACTACTATCGTCCGGATGCTGCCCGGAAAGAACGAGTAAATAAGCCGCCATGGCAGCCGCAGCGGCCTCGGCCGCCGAAGACTATATTCTCGAGACCCGCGGACTCACCAAGGAGTTCAGCGGGTTCGTCGCGGTCAGCAACGTCGACCTCAAGGTACGTCGCGGTCATATCCACGCGCTCATCGGTCCCAACGGCGCCGGCAAGACCACATTCTTCAATCTGCTCACCAAATTCATGATTCCGACGCGCGGCCAGATCATCTACCGCGGCGAGGACATCACGCCCGAGAAGCCCGCCCAGGTCGCGCGCCGCGGCATCGTGCGCTCGTTCCAGCTGTCGGCGGTATTTCCGCACCTCACGGCGCTCGAGAACGTGCGCATCGCGCTGCAGCGCTCGCTGCGGACCAGCTTTCATTTCTGGACGCACGAGGCGACGCTCGAGGTGCTCGATGCGCGCGCGCGCGAGCTGCTCGCGCTGGTGGACCTCGCCGACTTCGCGGGGCTGCACGCCGTGCAGCTCCCCTACGGACGCAAGCGCGCCCTCGAGATCGCCACCACGCTGGCGATGGACCCGGAGCTGATGCTGCTCGATGAGCCCACACAGGGCATGGGGCACGAGGACGTCGACCGCGTCACGGCGCTCATCCGCCAGGCCGCAGCCAATCGCACCGTGCTCATGGTCGAGCACAACATGCGGGTCGTGGCGCGGATCGCCGATACCATCACGGTGCTGCAGCGCGGCCAGATCATTGCGAGCGGCAGCTACGACCATGTGTCGCACAGCCCGCAGGTGCTCGAAGCCTACATGGGCTCCGCCGACACCGAGCTGCGGACCACCCACTGATGTCGGCCGACGTTCTGCAGGTTTCGGGGCTGCACGCCTACTACGGCGAGTCGCACGTGCTGCACGGGGTCGACTGCCACGTCGGGCGGGGCGAGGTCGTGACGCTCCTGGGGCGTAACGGCGCCGGCCGCACCACCACGCTGCGGGCGCTGCTCGGACTCGTGGGTACCCGCTCCGGCTCGGTGCTGATCAACGGCAGAGAGACCATCGGCCTGCCCCCGCATCGCATTGCCCGCCTGGGGATCGGCTACTGTCCCGAGGAGCGCGGCATCTATGCCAGCCTCTCGACCGAGGAGAACCTCGAGCTCCCCCCGCCGGTGGCGCCCGGGGGAATGTCAGTCGAGGCAATCTACGCTATGTTTCCCAACCTGAAAGAGCGGCGCGCGAGCCGCGGGTCGCATCTTTCCGGGGGTGAGCAGCAGATGCTGGCGCTGGCGCGGATCCTGCGCACCGGCGCGCGGCTGCTGCTGCTCGATGAGATCTCCGAGGGCCTGGCGCCGGTCATCGTGCAGGCACTCGGCAAGACCATCCAGAAGCTGCGCGAGCAGGGCTATACGATCGTCATGTCCGAGCAGAACTTCCGCTTCGCCGCCCCGCTCGCCGACCGCTTCTACATCATGGAGCGCGGGCGGATCGTCGAGGGTTTCGCCTCCGGCGAGCTTCAGGACAAAATGGCGCTGCTGCACCAGTACCTGGGCGTCTGAAGACCCTACCAACTCGAGGAGCACGACTCATGAGAATGCGCATGTTGACCCTCGCGACCGCTGCAGTGCTCGCCTCTGCGGCCGGCGGCCGGGCGCTGGCGGCCGACGAGGTGGTGATCGGCGACATCGACGACATGTCCGGGGTGTATGCGGATGTCATGGGCGCGGCCGGCGTCGAGGCCGTCAAGATGGCGATCGCCGACTTCGGCGGCACGGTGCTCGGCAGGAAGATCACCGTGCTGACCGCGGACCATCAGAACAAGCCCGACATCGGCGCGGCGAAGTTCCGCGAGTGGGCCGACCAGAACGGCCTCAATCTGCTGCTCGGCGGTTCCAACAGCGGCGTCAACATCGCCATGTCGAAAGTCGCCGGCGTCAAGAAGGTGCCGCTGTTCGTCATCGGCGCGGCCGGCGCCTCGCTCACCAACGCGGACTGCACCGCCTACACCGTCCACTACGTCTACGACACCACCGCGCTCGCCAACGGCACGGCGACCGCCATCGTCGCCGCCGGCGGCAAGACCTGGTTCTATCTGACGGCCGACTATGCCTTCGGCACTCAGCTGCAGGACGCCGCCTCCAAGGTGGTCGAGGGACATGGCGGCAAGAACCTCGGCGCGGTGCGGGTGCCGCTCGGCGCGGCGGACTTCTCCTCCTTCCTGCTGCAGGCTCAGGCCTCGGGCGCCCAGGTGCTCGGGCTCTCCAACGCCGGCACCGATTTCAGCAACTCGCTCAAGGCCGCCAACGAATTCGGCATCACCAAGACCATGAAGCCGGCGGCGCTGCTCGCCTTCATCACCGACATCAACAGCCTCACGCTGCAGACGGCGCAGGGGCTGACCCTGACGGATGGGTGGTACTGGGATCTGAACCCCGAGACGCGCGCCTTCGGCAAGCGCTTCTTCGCCAAGATCAACCGCATGCCGACCATGGACCAGGCGGGCGCCTACTCCGCGACCCTCACTTACCTCAAAGCGGTCAAGGCAGCCGGTACCACCGACTCCGACAAGGTGATGGCGGAGCTCAAGAAAGCGAAGATCAACGACATGTTCGCCAAGGACGGCTATATCCGCGCCGACGGCGCCATGATCCACGAGATGTATGTGTGGCAAGTGAAGACTCCGCAGGAGTCGAAGTACCCGTGGGACTACTACAAGTTGGTGAAGAAGATGAGCGGCGAGGAGGCCTTTGGTCCGATCACCGGACTGTGTGCACTCGCCCCGAAGTGAGCGCGCGCGGCGCGGACGGCCCGGCTGAGCGCCCCGCCCCGGCCCCTTAGCCCGTGACGCAGATCTTCGGCATTCCCG
>DASPOP010000398.1:0-5768 GCA_035625955.1 Steroidobacteraceae bacterium
GGAGCTTGTACACCGAATGCCACGGCGCCACGTGGTCGGTCTCGGTGCCGACGACGAACATCGGCAGATGGACTTTCTTCAGGTCCACCGGCTGGCCGCCGAGGGTGAACGTTCCGTTGGCGAGCTCGTTCTTCAGATACAGCCGCTCGAGGTACTCGCTGTGCATGCGGCACGGCATGCGCGTGCCGTCGGCGTTCCACGCCATGAGATCGTTGATCTGGGGGCGTTCGCCGCGCACGTACTGCGCCACCGCCGGTCCCCACATGAGATCCCGCGAGCGCAGCAGGGCGAAGGCCGCGCCCATGCGCTCGCTCTCGAGCACGCCGGTCTTGTCCATCATCGCCTCGAGCATCGAGATCTGGCTCGGGGTGATGAATACCGAGAGCTCGCCGGGCTCGCTGAAGTCCGCCTGTGCGGCGAAGAACGTGATCGAGGCGAGCGAATGATCGTGCGCCACCGCGAGCCGGGCGGCGGCGATCGCGAGCAGCGTGCCGCCGATACAGTAGCCGACGGCGTGCACCTTGTGATCGGGGACGATGCGGCGGACCTCGGCGAGCGCGTCGAGAAAGCCGAGCTGCACGTAGTCCTCGAGGCCGAGCTCGCGGTCCGCAGCCTCGGGATTCTTCCAGGAGATCATGAAGACGGTGTGACCCTTCTCCACCAGGAAGCGCACCAGCGAATTGCGCGGCGAGAGATCGAGGATGTAGTACTTCATGATCCACGCCGGCGTGATCAGCACCGGCTCGGCGTAGACGTTCGGCGTCTGCGGCGAGTACTGCAGTATCTCGATGAGGCGGTTGCGGTAGACGACCTTGCCGGGTGTGATGGCCACGTCCTTGCCGACCTGGAACTGCTCATTTGCGGGAGCACGGCCGCGGCCGCTCGCCATGCGCTCGACGTCCTCGACCCAGTGCTTGAGTCCGCGGATGAGGTTCTGGCCGGATTCCGCGGCGGTCCTCTTCAGGAGCTCCGGGTTGGTATGCAGGAAATTCGCCGGGGATGCGGCATCGAGCAGCAGCCGCCCGGCGAAGCTGGCGCGCGCCAGCCCGTGGTCCGCGCTCCCCTGGTGCGAGAGCGCCTGGTGCCACCAGCTCGCCCAGTTGTTGTAGGCGCGGGCGTAGACGTTGAACGGCCAGACATTCCATGCCGGGTCGGCGAAGCCCTTGTCCTCGTGCCCCGGCGGGAGCGGCTCGCCCGAAGCGGCGCGCGCGGCGAACTGCCAGCTGTCGAGCATCTTCTCGTAGGCGCTGCGGGCGAGCTCCGCCTGGCGCGGCGGGTGAGTAGCGACCTTGAGATACCACTCCCACCAGGCGCGGGCGTAATCGTCGGGGGCCAGGCCCCCGGTGAGGGCGGCGAGCTGCGCGCGCAGATGACGCGCGACTTCGCTCTTGAGATCGGCGTCGGAGGCGCCGGACGGCGCGTCGGCTTTCTTCTTGGATTGTGCAGTCAAGGGCGGACTCCCCAGAGATCGCGCCCGGGGGTGTTACCACCCCCGGGCGCGGGAAACCGCCAAGATATCAGGCAGCCTTGCGGGCGTGCACTGCCTTCGCGGCGAACTCATTGCCCATCTGGCTGAACTTCGCCTGGATCTCGGACGTCACCGTCGAGAACTCCTGGGCGCGCTCGCGCAGCTTCTCCACCAGCTGGCTGTGAAGCTCGCTCTGCTTGCTCATCAGCTCGCTGGCCGTGGTGGCCGCGAAGCTCGCCTGCACACGGGCCAGGCTGGACTCGAGCATGTCGCCGGCGACCGCATAGTTCAGGCGGGCCAGACGCTCGAAAGTCTTGAAGCCTTCCTGCTGCGCCTTCAGGACGGGCGCGAAAGCCTCACGGGTCGCATTGATCAGGGTGTTGGGGTCAAAGGTCTTGTCGATCATGTTCGTGCTCCTCTATTCGGTGTTCGATTACCGTGAGGAGCATTCTACATGATTTTGTATGCACTGCAAGAAGAATTTATGGCGCAGGTGCATGAGGGTGATAATAGCGCATAACCTACTAATATTTAACACTTAAAGTGCAGTAGTTACTTAGCTTTATTTCGCTCAGTAATTTTGCACTGCAATCAGAGCCGCAGCCCTGCGTCGACCTCCACGCAGCGGCCGGTGAAGAGGTCGTTCTCGAAGATGAAGCCCACGGCATGCGCGATCTCATCGGGCTCGCCGAGGCGCCCGAGCGGGATCGGAGCGGTCATGCGCTTGAGCGCGTCGGGCTTCATGCTCTCCACCATCGGCGTGCGCACGAAGCCCGGGGCCACGGCGCCGACGCGGATCCCGAAGCGCGCGAGCTCTTTGGCCCACACGACCGTCATCGCCATCACGCCCGCCTTGGCGGCGCTGTAATTCGTCTGCCCGGCGTTGCCCGCGCGGCAGATGCTCGAGATGTTGACGATCACCCCGGGATTGGTGAGAGAGATCATGCGCTCGGCCGCCTCGCGCGCGCACAGGAAGACACCGGTGAGGTTCACGTCGATGACCGACTGCCACTGGGAGAGGGTCATCTTGCTCACCACCTGGCCGTCCTTGACCTTGACCAGCATGGCATCGCGCACGATGCCCGCGTTGTTGATGAGGCCGTCGAGGCTGCCGAAGTCGTTGATGATCTGATCGAGCGCGCCGACGACCGAGTCTTCGTTGGCAGCGTTGGCGACGTACTTGCGCGCATCGGCGCCGAGCTGGACGCAGCTCGCGCGCGTCTCCTCGACATCCGGCTCGTTGGTGTCGAGGAGCGCAAGCCTGGCGCCCTTCCTGGCGAAGTGTTGCGAAAGCGAGCGGCCGATGCCGCGGCCTGCACCGGTCACGAGAATAGTCTTGCCACGAACGTCCACGTTGTGATCACTCCTGCGGTTTGCTTGACGGCTTCAGCCGCGTCGCTTGCCCTGCGGGGGGTTGGCGGGTTTGTCGGCTTCCGGTGCCGACGGGGTAGGGGAGAAGGCCGAGAGCATCGATGCCTGCATCTTTGCCCACATTTCCATGTTCTGGCGCGTCATCTCGGCGAGCGGCGCCATCGGGGTCTCGAGCACTTTGGCCATCTCGGCCTGCATCACGTTCTGCTGGCGCAGGAGTCCCCCGATGCTGCGCTCGAGGTAGGTCGTGAGCATCTGCTGGATCGGATTGCCGTAGAAACGGATGATGGCTTCGAGCAGCTGGGTGCTGAGCACGGGAGTTCCGAACTGCTCCTGACTCGCGATGATCTGCAGCAGGATGCTGCGGGTCAGGTCCTCGCCGCTCTTGTCGTCTACGACCTTGATGCGCTCGCCGCCGGCGATGAGCTTGCGCAGATCGTCCAGCGTGACGTGACGGCTGTCCTGCGCGTCGTAGAGACGCCGGTTGGCGTATTTGCGTATCAGACGCTCTTCGGCCATGGTGGCAGAGCCTCTCGGCTGCCCAGATAAGCCCGCTCGGGCGGGCGCTGGCGGATACTAGCTCGGGTGTATGCGGCGCACAATGACGTACCTCACGCTTGCGCGGACGGGGCCCACCCCTTCCGAAAGCGTTTTTTTACCAGCAAAATCATGAACTCCATGGCCCAGATGAGCCGTTCTTCTCACCAGATTGCCGCAGTGCATACATGATGGAAATGCCGTTCACCACAGGCGCGCGCGAGTCCGATGCGGCTTTCACCGCCGCAGCCGCGCGCTTTTTCGAGTTGCTGAAGACCTTTTCCGCGCAGCCTTCGGCGGCTCACGGGCAGCTGCCCGACTGGGGCTCCTTCGGATCGCTCCTCGCCGGGCAGTTCGAGCAGTGGCTGCGGAGCGCGCCGGCCGCAGGCGCGTCGTTTGCCGCGTCGGCCGGATTTCCCGGAGCCGCCGCCTGGGCGCCCGGTGGCGGGGCGCTCGGTAGCATGCCGCTCGGTGGCGTGCCGCTCGGCGCCGTGCCGCTCGGGCCCGCGGCCGCACAGGCGGCCGATGCCCAGAGCGCGTGGGAGCTCCTCATGAAGCTCGGCCAGCTGCAGGGCGAGCTCGCCCGGCACTGGAGCGCGATTGCGCAGGAATCCGCGCAGCGCTTCATCACGCGCATGCAGGCATCATCGGGCGGCGCGGACCTCTCGTCCGAGCGCGCGCTTGCGCTCTATGAGACCTGGGTCGAGTGCGCCGAGGAGGCCTATGCCGCCACGGTACGCAAGGACGATTTCTGCCGCCTGCAGGCGCAGCTGACCAACACCGCGATGGCGTTGCTCCTCGTGCAGCGCAAGCAGGCGGACAAGCTGGCGCGCGCCTGGGGGCTGCCCACCCGCGAAGAGGCGGATGCCATGCAGCGCCAGATCCGCGAGCTCCGGCAGCAGCTCGAGGAGCGCGCCGCGCAGGCCATGCCGCGCAGCGCGCCGCGCGAGGCCGCAGTGAAGCGGCCGAACGTCGCAGTGAAGCGGCCGAACGTCGTGAAGCGGCCGAAGGCCGCGGCGCTTCCCAAGTCCAAAGGCGCAGGAGGCGGCCGCAGCCGCCGGCGCGGGGCGCGGAGCGGCGCGCGGAGCGGACGCCGTTGAGCGATCCCGGGCTCGAGGCGGGCCGCTTGTTCCTCGACCTCGGCAGCCGCGCCGCGGAGACACTGGCGCGGCTGCGCCTCGCACGCGACGTGCGGGTCGGCTGCACGCCCCGCCGTGCGGTGTGGAGCGATCACAAGACGACCCTCTACGAGTACCTGCCCGAGACGCAGGCGGGGGCCGCCGGGAGACGCGCCGGCCGCGCGGCGCAGGCTGCCGCGCTGCCTAAGGGCCGGCCGCTCCTGGTCTGCTTCGCGCTCGTCAATCGTCCCTACATCCTCGACCTGCAGCCGGATTCATCGCTCATCCGCCGGCTGGTCGGCGCGGGTTTCACCGTCTATCTCGTCGACTGGGGCGATCCCGACGACGGCGATCGCCTGCGCGATCTCAACGATTACCTCGAAGAGGGGCTCGGAGGCTGCGTGCGCCACATCCTCAAGGCGCAAGGGGTCGAGGCGCTGGACCTTCTCGGGGTGTGCCAGGGCGGAGTCTTCAGCCTCTGCTACACGGCTCTGCACCCCGGGCAGGTGGCCAATCTCGTCACCCTCACCACGGCGGTGGACTTCCAGACGCCCGAGGACCTTCTCTCCAAATGGATGCGCGAGCTCGACACCGAGCTGCTCGAGCGGGCGGGCAACGTGCCGGGGGAGCTCCTGAACGCGCTGTTCCTGTCGCTGATGCCCTTCAGGCTGACGCAGCAGAAGTACGTGCGCCTCCTGACCGGCCGCGCAGATCAGCGCGCGGTGGAAGACTTCGTGCGCATGGAGCGCTGGATCTTCGACAGCCCGCCCCAGGCGGCGGTGGCGCTGACGCAGTTCGTACGCTGGTTCTACCAGGAGAACCGCCTGATCCGCGGCACGCTCGAGCTCGGGGGACGGGCAGTGGATCTCAAGAGCGTGCGGGTGCCGCTCCTCAATCTCTACGCCCGCGCCGATCACATCGTGCCGCCGGCTGCCTGCGAGGCCCTGGGACGCTACGTGGGAAGCCGCGACTACACCGCCTGCGCGATCGACACCGGGCACATCGGCATGTACGTGAGCCGCAAGGCGCGTGAGGAGATCCCGCAGCGGATCATCTCCTGGCTGAAGACGCGGAGCGCGGACCGAAGGCCGGGGCGCTGAGCATCGACGGGCGGCCGGGCCGGACGCGTCAGGGCTTCTGCGGAGCAGCTGCTCCCGATGGGGTTGACGCATGCAACAGCGCGTCTTTCTCCCGCCGCGCCGCCGCCACGAAAGGCCGCAAGAGGCCGCGGGGATGGCGCAGCAGACGGGCGTTGGAGAAGAGAAGGGGTAGCG
>DASPOP010000399.1:0-19050 GCA_035625955.1 Steroidobacteraceae bacterium
GTGCTCGTTGCCGCCCGCGCGCATCAAGTCGTCGTTGTCCTGCGTGACCTCGTCCTGGTCGAGCTGCTGCTGCGCCTGGGCGAGATCCAGCTGATCCTGGACCGCCGGCTTGTCGGCGTCCGCAGCCCTGGCGAGCGCATCGCTGAGCCGCCTGGCGTGCTCGCTGTCGCTGGCGAGCTGCTTTTGCGCCTTGTTGAGACGCTCCTGGATCCCGAGGGCTTCGGGGCTCAGGACCGGCGGGTGCGCTTCGATGTGGCGCAGGGCCCCGGCAAAGGCGAGGTCGAGCTCATGGTCGGCGAGCTGCACGGCCGTGCGTGCGAGCGGGATCTCCTCGGGGGTCGTCGCGAGCCTTGCGAGGCGCTGCGCGGTGAGGAGCGTCGTCTCATCGATCGTCGGCTGCCCGGGCCCGGCTGCTTCCGGCTGCGAGACCGCGCCGAGCGCTCCCACCGGCGTCGAGGAGGCCGGCGGCCGCGTAGCCCAGAAGCCGTAGCCGGTGACCGCGAGGAGAGCGATCAGAATGGCAGCGAAGATCTTGAGCAGTGGGCTCACGGGGCCGCGATCGCCAGGAACGGGCCCCTATGATGCCACGCGACACCTGCGGCGCGCGCCGCGGAGGGCAGGGAACGCTATACCGCCGCGCGCGCCGGCTCTGCCGTCCAGCTCTCGATCGCAAAGCCCTCATCGAGCCAGCCCGTCATGCCGCCGATCATGAGCTTCACCGGGCGGCCGAGCTGCGCCAGGCGCAAAGCCGCGCGTTGCGCTCCATTGCAATGCGGGCCATCGCAGTAGACGACGAACACCGTCCCGGCGGGAAAGGTGGCGACGCGCGACTCGATCATCTTCCGGTACGGGAGATGCACCGCGCCCGGCACGTGGCCACGGGCGTAGTGCTCCGCCGATCGCACGTCGAGCAGCACGAAATCCGCCCCTTTGGCGAGCGCCTCGTGCACATCCCAGCAGTCGGTCTCAAAGGCGAAGGAGGCGGCGAAATGACGCACGGCGTCGGCGCTTTCAGCGCAGGGGACCTGGGTGACGGGACTCGGCATGGGGTGCTCCTTTTCCTGGCGGTTGGATCTTGAGGCTGCTGGAAGCATTGTGCGGCTGGGCGGCGTCCGCCGCCACTGGCGTAAACGCCTACATACGTTAAGATCACGCCATGCGCCACCGGGTCGTCGCCCTCGCCTACGATCGCCTCTGTACTTTCGAGTTCGGCTGCACGGTGGAGCTGTTCGCGCTCCCGCGCCCGGAGCTCACGGTGCCCTGGTACGAGTTCGCCGTGTGCGCCGCGGAACGCGGGCCATTGCGCGCGACCGGCGGGCTGCACCTTACCGTCACGCATGGCCTGAAGCTCCTCGAGCGCGCCGACACCATCGTCGTGCCGGGGTGGCGCTCGATCGAGGAGCGACCGCCCGAGGCGCTCCTCAAAGCCCTCGCGCGCGCCTACCGGCGCGGCGCGCGCCTGTGCTCGATCTGCTCCGGCGTGTTCGTCCTGGCCGCGGCCGGAGTGCTCGATGGCAGGCGCGCCACGACTCACTGGAGGTACGCACAGGCTCTCGCCGCGCGCTATCCGCGCATCCGCGTCGAGCCCAATGCGCTCTATGTCGATGAGGGGCAGGTCATCACCTCGGCTGGCTCCGCGGCCGGGCTCGACATGCTGCTGCATCTGGTGCGCCGGGATTTCGGCGCGAAGATTGCCAACCAGGTGGCGCAGCGCCTGGTGGTGGCGCCACACCGCGAGGGCGGTCAGGCGCAGTTCGTGCCGCGGCCCGTGGCGAGCGATGAGCGCGGCCGTCTCGCACGGCTGCTCGACTTCATCCGCGCGCATCCCGAGGCGCGCCATACGCTGAAATCACTGGCGGCGCGCGCCGCGATGAGCACCCGTACGCTGCAGCGGGAGTTTCGCGCCGCAACCGGACAGGCACCCTACGAGTGGATCGTCGGCGAGCGCATCGGGCGCGCCCGCGAGCTCCTCGAGAGCACGGGATTGGCACAGGGCACGATCGCCGAGCGCGTCGGGATCGGCAGCGTCGAGTCGCTCCGCCACCACTTCCGGCGGCGCATCGGGACGACGCCGGCGCGCTACCGGGCGCGCTTCGCGCGCCGCAAGACGCGTGCGGAGAAGCGCGATCGTCAGTAGGCGACGAACGGCCCGACGGATCCGCCGGCGTTGCGACCCTCGATGGCCGTGAAGACGTTGCGGCCGTAGAAGTACGGCAGACCGAAGTCGAAAGTCTGCGGATTCGCCGCGCCCACGGGCCCGGCGAGCTGCGGGAACGCGGCGGCCATCGGGTTCGCCGTGATCATCGAGGTTGCGTTGCCGATGGTGAAGTTAGCGGCGAGCTGTGTGTTGGCGAGGGTGGTGATCGTGGCGGACAGATTCGCCGCCGTGCAGAAGAAACCATCACCCGCCGTGAGTGCCGCGCAGAGACTCAGGGAGCCGTCGGTGAAGTAGTACGCGTTCGAGCCGCTGTCGAGGAAACTCACCGGATACTGGACACCTTTGTAGGTCACGTTGATCGTGCCCGTGACCGAGTCGGTCTCGAGGACCGTGGCATTGAAGGTGTTGTTGCTCTGCGTCCCGATGCCGAATACCAGGGCACCGGTGGCGGTGGCGGCGCCGCCGGCCGCGACGCTCGGTAGCTCGACGATGACGCCGTTGTTGTCGCCCGCGAAGGCGGCGACCGGATTCGAGACCTGAAGAAGGGTCGACTCCATGATGCCCGTGCAGGCCGCACCGTTAGTGGGGCATTGATAGTACGTTCCGGCGATCACGCCGCTTGCGCAGGCGCTGCCACAGTCCTGCAGGAAGACGCCGACGCCGATGATGCCGTTGGCGCCGAAGGTGGCGACGGTGTTCTCAGGGTTGTTGACGGGGCTCGTGCAGTCGGCCGGCGCCATCTGCGGAATCGAGGCAGCGCCGATCACCTGGATCGGTATGCCGCTCGCCTTCTCGCTCGAGATCGAGACATCGGCGGAGACCACCGGTCCCCAGCTGTAGCCGTCGGCGAATTGCGCGCACTCGACGACCGGGGTCGTGGTAGCGCCCACGAACTGCTGTGGCAATGCCGAGAGGACCGGCGCGTTGAGGACTGAGGCGATGATGCGCACGCCCGTCGAGCCGGTGTCCACTTCGATGTTGTCGATGGTCTGACAGTTGTTCGTCCCGGGTGCGCAGACCGTGATCGTCACGAACGGGATGTTGACGAAGCCCGTCCCGGCCGGCCCGATTTCCACGGTCATGGTCGCGACGTTGGGTCCCGGGCCGGCGATTCCGCCCCCACCGCCGCCTCCACCACCGCCGCCCCCGGTGCTATAGATGCCGCCCCCGCCGCCGCAGGCGGCGAGCACGAGCAGCGAGCTCAGGGCGAGGGCAAGGTTCCTGTGCATGGGTAGTTCCCTCGAGGGCGCGTCAGTGGATGTCTGCGGGGGTGATATTCGGCGGCAGCAGGGCCGGGTCCCAGGCTCTGCCGTAAAAGGCGCGCATACGCCCGTTCGACTCGACGACCAGTCCGGGCTGCTCGACCTTCAGGTGCCGATGCCCGCCCACATGCGGCGCGGATACGGCCTGGGCGTAGCGCGTGTAGTAGGTCCCAAGCATCTGCTTGAGATCCGGAATGAACGGCCCCTGCCAGCTGACGGCAAACACCTTGGCGTCCGAGGTCAGGTACTCGCGCACGTGGACGCCCGACGCCGTGGTGATCTCATGGACCGCATAACCCCTCACGGTGCTGAAGGCGGTGAGCGCGCCCTGGAGTGAGATCCGATCGGCGTCGATCGAGGAGATATCGCCGCCGAGCGCCGCGAGGGCGGGGGAGGCAATCGCCAAGCCTGCCACCGCCAGGGCTACTACAGAAAAGCCTGTCTTCACCGCTTTCACCGCCACCTTCCTCGATTGAAGTTGCGTCCGATTGTGCCCATGAGGACGCCCGGGTGCCCTCTGTCGGGCCCTGGCGACGCGCGAACCCTAACCCCTAAGTCGCCGGGGGCACCCGTGCACAGCGCGCAATTGCCCGCATTGGTTGACCGCCGGGGCGGCGAGGGGTTCGCAAGGGCGCCCGGCGTCCGTTCCGGCGAAACCGCTTGTGGCCAAGTTCCTCAATCCGCTAGGATTCGCCCCCCAAATTCGGAGCGGTAGTTCAGCTGGTTAGAATACCGGCCTGTCACGCCGGGGGTCGCGGGTTCGAGTCCCGTCCGCTCCGCCACCCGATCCCGAAAGAGTAAGCCAGCCCAAACATGCTTCAGCGCATCGGAGACGCCCTCAAGGGCACGGAGGGGAGCGGCAAACGCAAGTGGATCACGTATCTCTTCGTCGGCGCGCTCTCGATCGTATTCGCCGCGTGGGGGGCCTACGGCATCGTGAATCTGAGCTTCGGCGGCTCCAATTACGCCGCGGAAGCGGCCGGCAGCAAGATTACCCTCGAGCAGGCGCGCAACGCCTGGCTCCGTGAGCAGGCGCAGTGGCAACAGCGCTTTGGGGGCGCGGACATCCCGGCACAGCTGCGCGGACGGCTCCAGGACCAGGTGCTCGAGGGAATGATCAGCCGGGCGCTCATCGCCCAACGCACTCATGCTCTCGGTTACCGGGTGGGGCACGATGAGCTGATCGAAGCGGTGAAGAGCGAGCCGGCGTTCCAGATCGACGGCAAGTATTCGGCCGCGGCCGCGAACGATGCACTCGCGCGCGCGGGATTCACCCAGGAGGCCTTTCAGGAACAGCTGCGCAGCGACCTGCAGCGCGGGCAGCTCGAGAATGCGATCCGCGGCTCGGATTTCCTTACGCCCACCGAGTTTGCCCGCCTCAGGGAGCTCGAGGACCAGGAGCGCGAGGTGCGCTTCGTCGTTCTTCCCGCAAACAAGTTCCCGGCAGCTCCCGCCGACGATGCGGCGATCGAGGCGTACTACAAGGCACACGAGGCGCAGTACCTCACTCCCGAGTCCGTCCACCTTCAGTACGGCGAGCTCAGGCTCGATGCGCTCGGAGCGCAAACGACGGTGAGCGATGTGGATCTGCATGCGCAGTACGACAAAGAGAAGAGTCAGCTCCTGACGCCCGAGAAGCGTCGCGCGCGGCACGTTCTCATCACCGGCAAGGACGATGCGGTGGCGCTCAAAGAGGCGCAGGACGTGCTGGCTCAGGCCAGGGCCGGCAAGGACTTTGGCGAGCTCGCCAGGCAGTACTCCAAGGATCCGGGTTCTGCGGGCAACGGGGGCGATCTGGGTTGGGTGGACAAGAGCACCTTCGCGGGCCCGTTTGGTGATGCGCTCTTCAGCATGCAGCCGGGGGAGATCCGCGGGCCGGTGAAGACCCAGTACGGCTATCACATCATCCGCCTGGATGAAATTCAGACGGCCAAAGGCAAGTCGTTCGATGAGGCGCGCGCGCAGATCGAGTCGGAGCTCAAGCGCAATCACGCCACCGACCGCTTCGGCGAGATCCAGGAGCAGCTGCAGACGAAGGTCTCGCAGCCCGATGCGGATCTCAACGCCCTCGAGCAGGAGTTCAAGCTCCAGGCCGGCGACATCGCGCAGTACGTGAGGGGGGCCGGAGCCGCGCCCTTAGGGGCCGCCCCGCAGCTCGAGGCGCTCCTGTTTGGCGATCCGCCGCTCGCAACCGGTCGCCTCGGCGGCCCGGTGCTGCTCGGTGACAACGCGCTCGTCGTCGTGAAAGTGCTCGAGCACCGCAAACCCGCGGCCAAACCCCTGGCCGAGGTGCGCGCCGAGATCGTGTCCGCGATCGCCAGCGAGCGCGGCACGCAGGCGGCGCTCAAGGCCGCCGAGGCCGCCCGGGCGCGGCTCGAGGCGGGCAGCTCGTTCGATGCCGTGGTGCAGTCCCTGGGGCTAGCTGCAGAGCCCAGGCACTTCGTCGGCCGCAACGACCCTTCCATTCCGGCACCGATCCGCGCCGCGGCCTTTGCCGCGCCACGGCCGGCGAAGACCGCCGTGTACCGCGCGCTCACGATGAATGACGGCGGAGCCGCCGTGGTCGCCGTCACGGCGGTACGCACGGGAGTAGAGGCGCCGGACCCGCAGCAGATGGCCGACCGCATGCAGCAGGAGGCCGGGCGCGAGGGCGTGGGGGACGTGCTCGCCTACGTCGGCGAAGTGCGGCGCACCGCCGACGTGCGCAAGAACCCGAAGGCGTTCGACTAGCCCTCGGCCTCGAGCGGGAAGCTCATCCCGACCGTGCTGAAGCCGCTGTCCACGTAGACGATCTCACCGGTGATGCCGGCCGCGAGGTCCGAGCAGAGGAACGCGGCCGTGTTGCCGACGTCCTCGAGCGTCACGTTGCGGCGGAGCGGCGCGATTTCCGCGACGCGGGCGAGCATCTTGCGAAAGCCCGGAATACCGGCGGCCGCGAGCGTCTTGATGGGTCCCGCCGAGATGCCATTGACGCGGATGCCCTGCGGTCCCAAGTCCGCTGCCAGAAAGCGCACGTTGGCCTCGAGGCTCGCCTTGGCGAGGCCCATGACGTTGTAGCCCGGAATCGAGCGGATCGCGCCAAGGTAGGTGAGGGTGAGGAGTGCCCCGGCGCGGCCGGCCATCAGGGGTTGTGCGCCACGGGCGAGTGCGGTGAGGCTGTAGCTCGATACATCGTGCGCGACGCGAAAGCCCTCACGGCTGGTCGCGGCGACAAACGTTCCGGTCAGCGCCTCGCGCGGGGCGTATGCCACCGCATGCACGACGACGTCGAGCGTGCCCCACTCACGCTTCAGGAGCTCGTAGGCGGCGTCGATCTGCCCGTCGACGGTGACGTCCAGCGGCATGGTCAGGTGTGAGCCGATGGAATGCGCGAGCGGCTCGACCCGCTCTTTCATCTTGTCGTTCACATAGGAGAACGCGAGCTCGGCACCCTCGCGGTGCATGGCCTGGGCGATGCCCCAGGCGATCGAGCGATCGGTCGCGACCCCCACGATGAAGGCGCGCTTGCCGGCGAGAAATCCCATGTTGAGTCCTCCCGGCTGCGGATTATGCCGGAAGTTTGCGCGCGGGCTGAACCTGCGGCGAGGCCCGGGGCGTCCGCCTCTAGCTGTGGCGCACCACGTGAATGCGCAGCTTCTGGCCCTCGTGAAGGTGCGGATGCGGCCCCAGGCCGTTCCACGCGACGATCTGCGGCACGCTGCACTGGAAGAGCTGGGCAATTCCGGCCACAGTGTCGCCGCTGCGGACGGTGTAGACGACATGGCGATGCGAGCGCGAATGATGGGAGCCGCCGCTGCTGCTCGCGACCTGGATCTTCTGCCCGGCCCGCAGCGAGTCTCCCGGCTGCATGCCGTTCATGGCCGCGAGCATGTCGACGTCCATCCGGTTGCGGCGGGCGATGGAGTAGAGCGTGTCCCCGTGTCGCACGATGAGCACATGCGGGCGGCGGCCGCGGACGCGGCCATCGACGCGCGCCGCAGCGAGCACCACCTTGGCGGGCAGCTCGGCATCGGCCGGCACGCGCAGGTCATCGCCCACGGTGAGGCGTCCTTCGGGCAGATCATTGAGCTCGCGGAGGACGTTCGCGGTGGTGTGGAAATGCGCTGCGACGGAGGCGACGGAGTCGCCGCGCTTCACGGTGTACTGAGTGACGCCCAGGAGCTGATCGGATGAGAGCTGCGAGAGGTTCTGCGTGAACACATCCGCCGCGTCCACCGGCAGGAGCAGGTAGTAGGGCCCGACCGGGTCCGTCGCCCAGCGGTGGAAGGCGGGATTGAGCTCATAGAGCTCATCGGGCGTGATGCCGGCGATCTGGGCGGCGACCTTCAGGCTGACCTGCCCACCGGTCGCGACGCGCGCGAAGTAAGGCTGATTCGCGACCGGGGTGATCTCGAGACCGTAGGCGTGCGGGTCGCGCACCAGGCGCCCCATGGCGAGGAGCTTCGGCACGTAGGCGCGCGTCTCTTTCGGCAGCCACAGGTCCCAGAACTCGATCGGGCGGCCCGCGGCGCGATTCATCGCGACCGAGCGCTCCACGATGAGCTCACCGCAGTTGTAGGCTGCGATCGCAAGCAGCCAGTCGCCGTTGAACTCATCGTGCAGCGACTGCAGGTAATCGAGCGCGGCGCGCGTCGATTCCACGATGTCGCGCCGGCCGTCATACCACCAGTCCTGCCGCAGCCCATAGCGCGAGCCGGTACCCGGAATGAACTGCCAGAGTCCGGTGGCGCGGGCGCGCGAGTACGCGTAAGGCTCGAAGGCGCTCTCGACCACCGGCAGCAGCGCGAGCTCGAGCGGCATGCCGCGCGATTCGAGCTCGGTCACGATGTGGTAGAGGTAGAGATCCGCGCGTCCGAAGGCGCGCTGCAGATAGTCCGGATTGTTGGCATACCAGCGCAGCTGCTGGTCGATTGCTTTGCGGTCGCTGCCGTCGTCGAGCCTGAACCCCGCGCGCATCCGCGCGAAGAGGTCGGTGTACTCGGCCGGTGGGGTCGCCGGCGCCTCGGCTGCTGCGCTCGACGTGGCCGCGGGCGTGCCATCGCTCGAAGCCGTGGCACCCGCAGCCGGGGAAGCCTCTGCGGGCGCAGGCGGAATGACGGCCTCTACCGCGGGAGCCGCCGCCGGGCCTTCGGCGGACTGAGCAGCCGGAAGGTTTGTGGGGGCTTCGGTCCAGGGTGCGACGGGCATCGCAGGCGGCCGGGCCGGAGGTGTTTCAGCGGGAGCAGCCGCGGGCGCGGCAGGCACCGCGGTCGTCAAGGGAGCCATATTCGACCGTGGGGCGGGACCGTGGACGCACGCCGAAAGGCCAACCAGCGCGGCCCAAAGCAATCCCTGGCGCGCTCGTCTCATCGCTGCAGTTCTCAAGGTTCCGTACCCCCGGTAGGCGTGCTAAGTTCCCCGACGCCTTACGTCCCTGGGCGCGGGTCCTTGGTATTGGGACGCTACTGGTTCAGGACAGGGAATTTAACCGGTAAGTTCACATATTTACCAGCCTTTCTATCGTGTCAGTTCGCACTTCAAGCATTCCTGAAGGGGACACCCGGCTTGCCGCGTGGTGGCGCACCCCACTCGGTCGCGCGCTCGTTGCCGCCGAGGCCGAGCTTGTCGGCGAAGCGATGGAGGACGTCTTCGGCTGGGAACTGCTGCAGATCGGCGCCTGGGGAAGCGCACGAGAGCTTCTGGCGCGCGGCCGCACCCGACGGCAGAGTCTCGTGGCCGCCCCTGGCTTCCCAAGCGGTGCGGACATCGTTGCCCGCCCGGCTCACCTGCCGGTCACGAGCGACTCCATCGACGCAGCGCTCCTGCCGCATACGCTCGAATTCGCGCCCGACCCCTACGCCATCCTGCGCGAGGTCGATCGCGTGCTGGTGGGCGAGGGGCAGCTCCTGATCCTCGGCTTCAGGCCCTGGAGCCTCTGGGGCCTGCGTGCGCACGCGAGCCGCAGCGGATTTCCGCCCGGAATGCGCCGGGTACTCTCCGGGAATCTGGTGCGCGAGTGGCTGGTACTCCTCGGCTACGAAGTGGTCGCCGCGACGCGCTATCTCTACCTGAGCCCCTGGAGCCGCGGGCTCTCGCCGGGTAAGGGAACCGGGCGGCTGCTGCGCCGGGGGCTCACATACCCGCTGCCAGCGGGCGCCTACCTCCTGAAGGCCCGCAAGCGCCTCTACACGATGACACCGATCCGTCCGCGGCTGCGCGAGCAGCGGCCCGCAGTGCTCGGCGAGCTCGTGAAGCCCACGACGCGCGCGGGCCTGTAAGCGCAGACGCCTCAATTCAAGGTGGCAGCCGAGCGAAAAGCGGGTGTCGTGGTGATCTACACCGACGGCGCCTGCCGCGGTAACCCCGGCATGGGTGGCTGGGCCGCACTCCTGAGAACTGGTGCGCACGAGCGGGAAATTCACGGCGCCGAGCCTCATACCACCAATAACCGCATGGAGCTCACGGCGGTCATCCGCGCGCTGGAAGCGCTGCGGCGTCCGGTCGAGGCGCGGGTCTACACCGACTCGGAATACGTCCGGCGCGGCATCACCGAATGGCTCGCCTCGTGGAAAACGCGCGGCTGGCGCACCGCGGACAGGAAGCCCGTCAAGAACCAGGATCTCTGGGAGCGGCTCGATCAGCTCGCCGCATCACACCGCATTGAGTGGCACTGGGTGCGGGGACATTCGGGCGTCGAGGACAACGAGCGTGTCGACCGCCTCGCCAACCAGGCGATCGACGCATTGGAGCAGGGCGGCTTACGGTAGACTCGCGCCCATGCGACAGATCGTCCTCGACACCGAGACGACGGGCCTGGAGCCCGAGCTCGGACACCGGATCATCGAGATCGGCTGCGTCGAGCTGGTGAACCGCCGCGCCACCGGCCGTACCTTTCACCGCTACCTGAATCCCGAGCGCGAGATCGATGACGCGGCGCTCGCGGTGCACGGCATCTCGCGCACCGATCTCGACGGCCAGCCGCGCTTTGCGGAGATTCACGAGGAGCTCCTGGGCTTTCTCGCCGACGCCGAGCTCGTGATCCACAACGCCGAGTTCGACGTTGCGTTCCTCGATGCCGAGCTCGCGCGCGTAACCGGCGAAGCTCGCCGAGTCGCCTCGGTGTGTCAGGTGCTCGACACGCTCGCGCTGGCGCGCGAGATGCATCCCGGGCAGCGCAACAGCCTCGACGCGCTCTGCAAACGCTACGAGGTCGACAACTCCCACCGCGAGCTCCACGGCGCGCTCCTCGATGCCCGCATCCTCGCCGACGTCTATCTCGCCATGACCGGCGGCCAGGGCGCGCTCGCGCTCACCGAGGCCGCAGGTCCCGCGCGTGCGGCCGAAGGCGCGCGGCCGGCACGGGCGCTGGTGCGCACCGGGCTCGCACTGCTCGTGCCGCCGGCATCGGAGGAGGAAGCGCGCGCACACGAGAGCATGCTTGCCCTCATCGCCAAGCTGAGCGGCGGGCGGTGCCTGTGGCCCGTGGCCGACGCGGCACTGCCCGCAGCAGGGGCGCAATACTCGAGCGCTTGAACACCAAGCGCTTCATTGCCGCGGCGGACACTGACGAGCAGTCATGAAGATCCTGGTCACGGGTGCCGCCGGGTTTATCGGCGCGGCGACTGCGCAGCGCCTCCTCGAGCGCGGTTATGAGGTGGTCGGCCTCGACAATCTCAACGAGTACTACGACGTCACGCTCAAGCAAGCGCGCCTCGAGCGGCTCGCGAGTCACGCCGCCTTCCGCTTCGTGAGGCTCGATCTCGCGGACTCCGCAGGAGTCGCCGGGCTCTTTGCCCGCGAGAAGTTTCCGCGGGTCGTACACCTCGCCGCGCAGGCGGGCGTGCGCTACTCGCTCGAGAACCCTCACGCCTACATGACGAGCAACCTGACGGGGACGCTGAACATCCTCGAGGGCTGCCGGCACACGAGCGTCGCGCACCTGGTGTACGCCTCCACGAGCTCGGTATACGGCGCCAACACCAACATGCCGTTCTCGGTGCACCAGGGGGTCGACCACCCCCTGTCCCTCTACGCGAGCAGCAAGCGGGCGAACGAGCTCATGGCGCACAACTATTCAGCTCTCTTCAAGCTGCCGACCACGGGGCTGCGCTTCTTCACGGTGTACGGGCCGTGGGGACGCCCGGACATGGCGCTGTTCCTCTTCACCCGCAACATCCTCGAAGGCAAGCCGATCGACGTCTTCAACAACGGCCACCACCAGCGCGATTTCACCTACATCGACGACATTGCCGAGGGAGTGGTGCGCGCCTCCGAGCGTATCGCGCAGCCCGACCCCAAATGGGACAGCAACGCGCCGGATCCGGCGACCAGCTTCGCGCCCTTCCGCCTGTACAACATCGGTAACAACCGTCCGGTGCAGCTGCTGCGCTATATCGAGGTCATCGAGGAGGCGCTCGGCAGGAAGGCCATCAAGAACTTCCTCCCCGCGCAGCCCGGCGACGTCGCGGAGACCTTTGCCGACATCGACGATCTCGTCCGGGACGTCGGTTACCGGCCTGCGACGCCGGTCGAGTTTGGAGTGCGGCGCTTCGTCGAGTGGTTCTGCGACTACTACGGTTATCAGCGCTGAGCTTCCCCGAAGCAGCCGGGGACCGGCCGCGGCACTGATAGAATGCGCGCCACCATGAAAGTGCCGCTCCTGGATCTCAAGCCGCAGTACGCCCCGCTCGCCGCGGAGATTCAGGCGGCGATCGCGCGGGTCTGCGCCGGCCAGGGCTTCATTCTCGGGCCTGCGGTCAAGGAACTCGAAGCCGCTGTCGCGGCTTACAGCCAGTGCCGTTTCGGCATCGGCGTTTCCTCGGGTACGGATGCATTGCTCCTGGCCCTCATGGCGCTCGGGATCGGCGCAGGCGATGCGGTGATCACCAGCCCCTTCACCTTCTTCGCCACGGCGGGGACCATCGCGCGCACGGGTGCCCGACCGCTGTTCTGCGACATCGATCCCTCGACCTTCAACCTTTCGGCCGCCGCGGTGGAGGCGTTCATCGCGGAGCAGTGCGAGGCGCGAGGGCCCGAGCCCATTCACCGCGCGAGCGGCGCCCGGGTCCGGGCAATGATGCCGGTGCACCTCTACGGCCAGGTGGCGCACATGAACGCCCTCTCGAGCGTCGCGGCGCGCCACCGCCTCAAGGTGATTGAGGACGCCGCCCAGGCGATCGGCGCGGAGGACGCCGCCCACAGGCGCGCCGGGAGCTTCGGCGAGGTCGGCTGCCTGTCATTCTTCCCGACCAAGAATCTCGGCGCCTTCGGCGACGCCGGGATGTGCGTCACCAACGACGCGCCGCTCGCCGAGCGGATGGAGATCCTGCGGGTGCACGGCGGGAAGCCGAAGTACTACCACGCGTTCATCGGCGGCAACTTCCGCATCGATGAGCTGCAGGCGGCAGTCCTCAATATCAAGCTGCCGCATCTCGATACCTGGAGCGCCGGGCGGCAGAGGAATGCCGCGTACTATGACCGCGCGTTCGCGCACGCGGACGTCGCCGGCGCCGTCGAGACGCCGCGCGTCGAGCCCGGCGTTCGACACATCTATAACCAGTATGTGGTTCGGGTGCGCGGTCGCGATGCACTGCGCGCGCACCTCAGCGCGGCAGGAATCGGCACCGAGATCTATTACCCCGTGCCCCTGCACCTGCAGCAGTGTTTCGCGTATCTGGGACATCACGCGGGCGAGTTCCCACACTCGGAGCGGGCGGCCGCTGAGACACTCGCGCTGCCCATCTACGCCGAGCTGGCCGAAGCGCAATTGCAATACGTAGTGGACAGCATCGCGGATCATTACCACCGCTGAAGTCGCGCAGTGCCGCGCATGACCCACGATGAGTTCAGGAAGACTCCTATGACCCTCACGACACCTCCGGGGCCTCGCACCGCGGTTTGGAAGGACCTCGCCGCACATGCTGCACGGCTGGCTGCGCTGCCGGTGCGCGAGCTTTTCCAGCGGGATCCCGGGCGTTATGAGCGCTTCTCGCGAGAGCGCGCGGGAATGCTGCTGGACTTCTCTCGCCAGCGGCTCGATGAATACGCACTGGGCGCGCTTCTCCAGCTCGCTGATGCAGTGGGGCTGCGCGCGCGGATCGATGCCATGTGGCGGGGCGGGATCATCAATCCGACCGAGGGCCGGGCGGTGCTGCACGCGGCACTGCGTCAGCCGCCGGGCGCAGCCGTGGGCGGCGCCGACATCGAGAAGCTGGTGCTCGCCGAGCGCGCGCGCATGCTGGAGTTTGCCGAGAGCGTCCGCGGCGGTGCGATCCGCGGCAGCAAGGGACAGCGGTTCACGCTGGTCGTGAACATCGGCATCGGCGGCTCCGACCTGGGTCCCGCCATGGCGGTACTGGCCTTGCGGGCCTTTACCGCGGGCGCGCCGCGCTGCGAGTTCGTTGCCAACATAGACGGGGTCCGTCTTGCGGAGGTGCTTGAGTCGGCAGACGCGCGCACGACGCTGTTCATCGTCTCGTCGAAGACCTTCACGACGCTCGAGACGCGCACCAACGCGCTCACGGCGCGCGCCTGGCTCGAGAGGCAGCTGGGGAAAGAGGCCATTCCTGCGCACTTCGCGGCGGTGTCCGTCAACACCAAAGCGATGGATGAGTTTGGCGTCCATCCGCAGTATCGCTTCCAGATGTGGGATTGGGTCGGTGGGCGCTATTCCGTGTGGTCCTCCATCGGCGTCTCGCTCGCGATCGCGATCGGGCGCAGGAACTTCCTGGATTTCCTCGGCGGCGGCCATGCGATTGACGAGCATTTCAGGAATGCGGCCTGGGCGGAGAACCTGCCGGCGCTCATGGGGCTCATCGGTGTCTGGAACATCAACTTCATGAAACTGCCGACGCTGGCCGTGCTGCCCTACGACGAGTCGCTGCGGCGCTTCCCGGCGTACCTGCAGCAGCTCGAGATGGAGAGCAACGGCAAATCGGTGATGCTCGACGGAGCGCCAGTCGAGTGCGAAACGGAGGCGGTGATCTGGGGCGAGCCCGGCAACAACGCCCAACACTCATTTTTTCAGCTGCTGCACCAGGGGACGCAACGTGCGGCGCTCGACTTCCTGCTGCCTGCGCGCTCCTCCTGCGGCAACCAGGCGCAGCAGAATCTCGCCATCGCGAGCTGCCTCGCGCAGGCCGAGGCGTTCATGGCTGGCCAGAGCGCCGACACCGTGCGCGCGGAGCTCACGCGCCAGGGCCTGTCGGCGGATCGTATCGAGGCACTCATTCCGCACAAAGTCGATCCTGGCAGCCGCGCGAGCACCATCGTCGTTTTTGAAAAGCTGGACCCCGGCACCCTCGGGAAGCTGATCGCGCTCTACGAGCACAGCGTGCTCACCCAAAGCGTCGTGTGGGGCATCGACGCCTTCGACCAGTGGGGTGTGGAGCTCGGCAAGAAGCTCACCGAGCAGCTGGCTCCGGCGGTGGAGGATCCGGCGGGCGGGCACGGCGCTGCGGCCTGGGTCGTGAGCCTGCTCAAGCGGATAGCCGACTGGAGGCAGTAGGAGGCGTACGTCCCGCCCGCGTCCAACCGCCTGGTGCTGCCGGAGGGTATCCTTCGCTTCTGCGCAATTGAGCGCCGTGCGGATTTGCTCTAGTCTGCCAATCTTAGTTCTTATAAATCCAACACTTACGTTGACTTAATCTCATGCGGGTAACAATTTTCGGTTCCGGCTACGTAGGGCTCGTGACCGGCGCCTGCCTCGCGGACGCCGGCAACCACGTGATCTGTGTCGACGTCGATGCTGCCAAGATCGAGCGTTTGAATCGCGGCGAAGTCCCGATTCACGAGCCGGGGCTGGAGGCGCTCATCAAGCGTAATGCCGAGGCCGGACGCATCGAGTTCACCGTCGACGCTGCCAAGGCCGTCGCGCACGGGCTCTTCCAGCTCATCGCAGTCGGCACGCCCCCGAGTGAGGACGGTTCGGCGGACCTGCGTCACGTGCTCGCGGTGGCGCGCACCATCGCCACTCACCTCAACCGCTATGCGATCGTGATCACCAAGTCGACGGTTCCGGTCGGCACCGCCGACAAGGTGCACGCGGAGATCGACAAGACCCTCGCCGCCCGCGGGGCGAGCTGCGAGTTCGACGTGGTCTCGAACCCTGAATTCCTGAAGGAAGGCGCGGCGATCACCGACTTCATGAAGCCGGACCGGGTGGTAGTCGGCACCGACAACCCGCGCACCACCGAGCTCATGCGCGCGCTCTACGAGCCCTTCACGCGCAACCACGACCGCCTCATCGTCATGGACGTGCGCTCCTCCGAGCTCACCAAGTATGCGGCGAATGCGATGCTCGCCACCAAGATCAGCTTCATGAACGAGCTCGCCAACATTGCCGAGCGGGTGGGGGCCGACATCGAGAAGGTGCGCATCGGCATCGGCTCGGATCCCCGCATCGGCTACAGCTTCATCTACCCCGGCACCGGTTATGGCGGATCGTGTTTCCCGAAGGACGTTCAGGCGCTGATCCGCTCCTCTCACGACGCGGGACATGAGCCAACGATCCTGAACGCAGTGGAGTCAGTGAACGCGCGTCAAAAAGAAGTGCTGTTCCACAAGATGTCGCGCCACTTTGGCGGCAAGCTCGCCGGGCTCACGGTGGCGCTCTGGGGGCTCGCGTTCAAGCCGAACACCGACGACATGCGTGAGGCGCCCGCGCGCACCCTCATCGGGCTCCTCATGAAGGCCGGCGCGCACGTCAAGGCCTACGATCCAGTGGCGGGTGAGGAAGCGCAGCGCATCTATGCCGGGGAGCCGAGGTTCTCGCTGACGAAGAATGCCTACCAGGCCGCCGAGGGAGCGGATGCGCTCGCCATCGTCACTGAGTGGCAGGAGTTCCGCAGCCCCGACTTCGACCGGCTGCGGGAGGTCCTGAAGGGAGCAGTCATCTTCGACGGCCGCAATCTTTACGACCCGGCGATGGTGAGCCGCTTCGGCTTGACCTACCACGCAATCGGCCGCGGCGCGCCGCTCGCGGTTGACTGACTCGAGCCCAGGAAGGAAGCGAGCGATGCTCACCCCGGTGATTCTCTCGGGCGGCGCGGGGACGCGGCTCTGGCCGCTCTCGCGTGAGCTCTATCCGAAGCAGCTGCTGGCGCTCACCGGCAAGCGCACGATGCTGCAGCAGACGGCGCTGCGTCTCGAGGGGCTGGGTGCCGCACCCCCCGTGGTCGTCTGCAACGAGGCCCACCGGTTTCTCGTGGCCGAGCAGCTTCGGCAGCTCAGGATCGAGCCCCGCGCGATCGTGCTCGAGCCGATGGGCCGCAACACGGCGCCTGCGATCGCGCTCGCAGCGCACGCCGCGCTCAAAGGAGTCGCTCCCGAGGCTGCGGATCCGGTGCTCCTCATCCTCCCGGCCGATCACGTGATCAAGGACGTCCCCGCCTTCCAGCGCGCGGTGCGAGCCGCGCTGCCGGCAGCTCAGCAGGGGCAGCTCGTCACCTTCGGCATCGTGCCGACGGCGGCCGAGACCGGTTACGGTTATATCCAGCGGGGAGCCGCGGGCGGTGAGCTCTACCGCATCGCGCGCTTCGTCGAAAAGCCGGATCCCAGGCGGGCGGCTGAGTTCGTGAAGTCCGGCGAGTACTACTGGAACAGCGGCATGTTCATGTTCGGCGCGCGGCGCTACCTCGGTGAGCTCGCACGTTGTGCCCCGGAGATCGCACGTGTCTGCGCAGCCGCATTTGCCGCGGCGCGGCTGGACCTCGAATTCACCCGCATCGCGCCCGAGGACTTTGCGAATTGTCCCTCGGACTCGATCGATTACGCGGTAATGGAGAAGACCGCCGACGCCGTGGTGGTGCCGCTGGCAGCCGGCTGGAGCGACGTCGGCTCCTGGACGGCGCTTGCCGAGGCGATCGAAGGGGATGCACACGGCAACGTGACTCATGGGGACGTCATCAGCGAGGACTCCCGGGGCAACTTTCTTTATTCCGAGAGCCGGCTGGTGTCGGCGGTGGGTCTCAAGGATCACGTCGTGGTCGAGACCAAGGACGCGGTGATGGTGGCGCCGAAGTCCCGCGTGCAGGACGTGAAGAAGCTCGTGCTGCAGCTGAAGGAGCGCGGGCGCTACGAGCACTCGCTCCACCGCGAGGTGTTCCGCCCCTGGGGAAGCTACGACAGCATCGAGTCCGGATCGCGCTTTCAGGTGAAGCGCCTGAAGATCAAGCCCGGCGCGCAGCTCTCGCTGCAGATGCATCATCACCGCGCCGAGCACTGGGTGGTGGTCGCGGGCACCGCGCGCATCACGCGGGGCGAGCAGGTGTTTCTCCTCGAGGAGAATCAGTCGACCTACATCCCGATCGGCATGAAGCACCGCATCGAGAATCCGGGCACCATAATGCTCGAGATCATCGAGGTGCAGTCGGGGTCGTACCTCGGCGAGGACGATATCGTGCGTTTCGAGGACCGCTACGGCCGCGAGGGCACGAAGACGTAAGGGCAGGCCACATGACCAATCTCGATTCGTTCAAGGCCTACGACATCCGCGGCCGCATTCCTGATGAGATCAACGAATCGCTCGCCTACGACGTCGGGCGTGCCTACGCCGCGTTCGTGAAGCCGAAGCGCGTCGCCGTGGGCTACGACATCCGCCTCTCCTCACCGCAACTCGCCCGCGCCGTGAAGCGCGGCCTCACGGACACCGGCGTCGACGTGCTCGACATCGGTTTGTGGGGAACCGAGGGATCCTATTTCGCGACCTTCGCCGAGCATCTCGACGGCGGCATCATGGTGACGGCGAGCCACAATCCGCCGGACTACAACGGCATGAAGTTCGTGCGCGAGGGCTCGCGCCCCATCAGCGCCGACACCGGTCTGCAGGACATGCGCGCGATGATCGAGAGCGGGCGGCTTCCGCCCAAGGCGGCGAAGCCCGGCACCGAGCGGCCGCTCGACATCCGCGCCCAATACCTCGATCACCTGCTGAGCTATGTCGAGCCTGGAAAGCTCCGCAAGCTCAAGGTCGTGGTGAATGCCGGCAACGGCGGGGCAGGGCTCATCATCGATCAGCTCGAGCCGCGGCTGCCGTTCGAGTTCATCAAATTGAACAACAAGCCCGACGGCACCTTCCCCAACGGAGTGCCGAACCCGATGCTGGAAGAGAACCGCGCCCCGACCGCGGACCTCGTGCGCCGCTCGGGCGCCGATGTCGGCATCGCCTGGGACGGCGATTACGACCGCTGCTTTTTCTTCGATGAGACCGGTCAGTTCATCGAGGGGTATTACCTCGTCGGCCTGCTCGCCGAGGTGTTCCTGAAGCAAGAGCCCGGCGCGCGGATCGTGCACGACCCGCGCCTCACCTGGAACACGCTCGACATCGTGAAGAAGTACGGCGGCACGCCGGTGCTCTGCAAGTCGGGACACGCCTTCATCAAGGCGAAGATGCGCGAAGTCGATGCGGTGTACGGCGGGGAGATGAGCGCGCACCATTACTTCCGCCGCTTCGCCTACTGCGACAGCGGCATGATCCCCTGGCTCATGGTGCTGGCGGTGATCAGCGCGCGCCGTGAGCCACTGTCGGCGCTGGTCGCAGAGCGCCAGAGGCTGTTTCCGGCGAGCGGGGAAATCAACCGACAGCTGCTGAGCGACGCCAAGACGATCCTGGCGCGCGTGCGCAAGCACTACGAGCGCCTGGCGCTCGCAACC
>DASPOP010000400.1:0-3340 GCA_035625955.1 Steroidobacteraceae bacterium
CGAATGGTCACCGATTGACCATATTTTTTTCCTAGAGTCTGAGCTATATTTCGGCCGCAGCCGCTTGAGTGTGCTTGGATTCCAATACCGCAAAACAAGAACTAACTGACGCCGGCCCGCCGCCAGGCTCGCAGGATACGAACCCGAGAAGCGGGAGGCGCTCCACGAGGTAGTGATGAGCACTACATGGGAACAGCTTGAGGGAGCCGCTTTGTCCCTCGTGCGCTCGGGACCGATCAAGGATCGGCTCGCCGAGGCCTATCGCAATCATCTGGCGTATGTGCGGGCGGAGGACCTTCCGCAAGCGCTGCGCGAAGATTTCCGCGCCTGCCACGACGCTCTGACGCGCGAGCGTCCGTTGCGTGGCGAGGACGCGGTGCGCGCCACCGTGCGCAAGATGTCGGGCATCGAGGCCGACGAGCTCGCCTGCACCGTGGTGCGCCTGTTCGCTGCCATCGTGCGCGAGTGCGCCACGGACGAGGCGCACGCCCTGGCGGCGCGCAGCAACGGCGTCGTGCTGAACGGCGCGGCGCTGAATGGCGCGCCGCTCAACGGCTTCAACGCACATGCCGCGGGCGGGCGCGCCAAGAACGGCGCCGCGCAGGTAATCGCAGTCTAGTCGAGCTTGAACTCGATGGTGTCGAAGCGCGTCGTTTCCTCGTGACGCGCCTGGCGGCGGATCGCGTCGACGAGCGCGCGCTCGTCCCACTCCACTACTTCGTCGACGATATCGAGGATCGCCTTGGGAGCCTCGCCCTTGCCGCCGAAGGGCTTGAGCAGCAGCACGGGCTTGTGGTTCGCCTGCGCGTACAGCAGCTGGAAGGTGAGCAGGTCCGGCTGCGTCGCGTGCAGGCTCGAGAGCGCGATCACCGCCTCCACCGGGGCGATCTGCCGCCGCAGATCCTCACGCAGGGCTTCCTTGTCCCCCGTCGGCCGCTTGTCCGGCGTACTGTAGTTCTTGTAGAAGAAAGTGCGCGCGCTCTCGAGGTACTCGAACACGCGCAGATAATCGTCGCTGTTCTCCCAGGCATGCGTGACGAACAGACGCACAGGGTTGGCTTGCGACATAGGAGCCCCCTCTGGCCAGCCGGGTGGTGCCGGGCACTAAGTCTCGCACACGGGCCGCAGAGCGCAAGGGTACGGCCGCGAGGCGCCGCCGCACGACAGCTGCGTGCGGGATAGAATGCCGGCCTCGTCGGCCGTGGCTCGTCCCATTTAACCGTGCGCCTGCTCGTCTACAACATCCGCTATGCCACCGGCACGGGCCCGGCCTTTCACCTGCCGCTGCCCGGCGCCGGCTACCTGCGCAGCAGCCGCCGCGTGCTCAATGGCATCACCGAGTTCATCCGCGGCGAGCAGCCCGACGTGGTCGGTCTGCTGGAGGTGGACACCGGCTCGATCCGCACCGGCATGGTGAACCAGGCCGAGCACATCGCGCGCGAGCTCGGCCATTACTCGACCTTCCAGTGCAAGTACCGCAGCGGCTCGATCAACACCTTCATGCCGATCGTGCGCAAGCAGGCCAATGCATTCCTGTCGGGCCCGAACGTGGCTGGCGAGCGCTTCCATTACTTCGATACCGGCATCAAGCGCCTGATCATCGAGCTCGAGCTCACCGACGTTTGCGTGTTCCTGGTGCACCTGTCGGTGAAATTCCGCCACCGCCAGTACCAGCTGCGCTCGCTCCACGACCTGGTCGTGCAGTCGGCCAAGCCGGCGATCGTCGCCGGCGACTTCAATACCTTCTGGGGCACGCATGAGCTGTTCCTGTTCATGCGCGCCGCCGGGCTGCGCAGCGCCAACACCGCGGGCCTGCCGTCCTTCCCGGCGCGCGTGCCACGCATCGAGCTCGACTTCATCCTGGTGAGCGAAGGCATCGAAGTCAGCGGTTTCCGCGTACCCGACGTGCGCTTCTCGGATCATCGCCCGCTGGTGTGCGACTACCAGGTCCACGCCGGCCGCGGCGCCGGCAAGGAAAACACCGCGGCCTCGGCCCGCCTGGAGCTGCACCCATGAGCAACGACGCCGCACGCAACTGGAGCCTCGAGCGCGACGCCGACGGCGTCGCCTGGCTGACGCTCGACAAGCCCGGCACCTCCGCCAACGTGCTCTCCGGCTCGGTGCTCATCGAGCTCGACGGCCTGCTCGCCGCGCTCGAGAAGGAGCCGCCGCGGGCGCTGGTGGTGCTCTCGGCCAAGAAGAGCGGCTTCGTCGCCGGCGCCGACATCCGCGAGTTCACCGGCATCGCCGATGCCGACAGCGGCTACCTGCTCATCCACCGCGGCCAGCAGGTGCTCAACCGCCTTGCCGCGCTCCCTTGTCCGAGCGTGGCCGCGATCCACGGCTTCGCGCTCGGCGGCGGGCTCGAGCTCGCCCTCGCCTGCCGTTACCGGATCGCGGTGGGTGACGAGCGGCTCTCGCTCGGGTTGCCGGAGGTGCAGCTCGGCATTCACCCGGGGTTCGGCGGCACGGTGCGCAGCGTGCAGGTGGCGGGGGTGCGCGCCGCGATGGAGCTGATGCTCACCGGCAGGCCGGTGCGGGCCGACAAGGCGCTGCGCATCGGCCTGGTCGATGCGCTGACTTCCGAGTCCGAGCTGCGCAGCGCCGCGCGCGCGCTGGTGCTGAAGAGCCCGCCGCCGCGCCACGCGCCGCTGCTCGAGCGGCTGCTCTCCTCGGCGCCGCTGCGTCCGCTCGTGCGCCGCTCGCTGATCGCCCAGGTCGCGCGCCGCGCGCCGCCCGATCACTACCCGGCCCCCTACGCCATCATCGATCTGTGGGCGCGCTACGGCGCGCAGGGTCCCGCGGCCTACGAGGCCGAGGCGCGCTCGATCGCGCACCTGTTCACGACGCCGGCCTCGCGCAACCTGGTGCGCGTGTTCCTGCTGCAGGATCGCCTGAAGAGCGCGGGCGGCAAGAGCCCGATCGAGATCCGCCACGTGCACGTGGTTGGCGCCGGAGTGATGGGCGGCGACATCGCCGCCTGGTCGGCGCTGCGCGGCTTCACGGTCACGCTGCAGGATCGCGCCAGCGAGTACATCGAGCCCGCCCTCAAGCGCGCCGCCGAGCTCTTCGACAAGCGCGTGCGCGATCCGGCCAAGAACGCCGCCGCGCGCGAGCGGCTGCGCGCCGACGTGGCCGGCGACGGGGTGCCTCAGGCCGACGTCGTCATCGAGGCGATCTTCGAGAACCTGGACGCCAAGCGGGAGCTGTACACGCGCCTCGAGCCGCGCATGAAGCCGGGGGCCCTGCTCGCCACCAATACCTCGAGCATCATGCTCGAGCCGCTCGCCGATCGGCTGGCGCGGCCCGAGCGCCTGGTCGGCCTGCACTTCTTCAATCC
>DASPOP010000401.1:0-2949 GCA_035625955.1 Steroidobacteraceae bacterium
ACCGCCTGCTCGCCAGCACCGCGCGCCGCGCCGAGCAGACCGCCGACATCGTGGCGCGCGAGCTGTCACTCTCGGTGCGGCACGTGCAGCGCGAGGAAGCGCTGTATCTGGCGAGCGCCGCCGAGATGCTGCGCCTCATCCAGGAGACCGGCCCGCGCATCGCGCATCTCATGGTGATCGGCCACAACCCGGGCGCGTCCGATCTTATCCACATGCTGGTACCGCGCGGCGGCATCAGCACGCTCACCACCGCCGCCCTATGCTCAGTGGTCTTCGATACCGACCAGTGGCGCACGATCGGGCCCGAGTGCGTGAAGGAAGTGCAGCACCAGGCGCCGCCGTCGCGGCTGTTCGGGCTGCTTCTCCGCTAACACTCCGGTACGTTGACCGCGAGCCCGCCCTGCGAGGTTTCCTTGTAGATCGTCGACATGTCGGCGCCCGTCTGGCGCATGGTGGCGATCACCTGATCGAGCGACACCTTGTGCGTGCCGTCGCCGCGCATCGCCAGCCGCGCTGCGTTGATCGCCTTCACCGCCCCCATGGCGTTGCGTTCGATGCAGGGAATCTGCACCAGTCCCGCCACCGGGTCGCAGGTGAGACCCAGGTTGTGCTCCATGCCGATCTCGGCGGCGTTCTCGACCTGCTCGTTGGTGCCGTGGAGAGCGGCGACCAGTCCCGCCGCCGCCATCGAGCAGGCGACGCCCACCTCGCCCTGGCAGCCCATCTCGGCGCCCGAGATCGAGGCGTTGCGCTTGTAGAGCATGCCCATGGCGGCGGCCGCGAGCAGGAAGCGCACCACGCCCTCCTCGTTCGCCCCGGCCTCGAAGTGACGGTAGTAATGCAGCACCGCAGGCACGATCCCGGCCGCGCCGTTGGTGGGCGCGGTGACCACGCGCCCGCCGGCGGCGTTCTCCTCGTTCACCGCGAGCGCATAGGCGTTCACCCAGTCCATGACATCGAGCGGCGTCGCCTTGGCGCTCTCGGTGAGCTGCCGATAGAGCCGCGGCGCCCGGCGGCGCACTTTGAGGACGCCCGGCAGCACGCCGCTCTGGCGGAAGCCGCGCTCGACGCAGCTCTGCATCACCTGCCAGATGTGCAGGAGCTTGGCGCGCACCTCGGCCTCCGACGCCCAGGTACGCTCGTTCGCCAGCATCAGCTCGAAGATCTCCAGCCCATGCTCGCGGCACAGGGCGAGGAGCTCGACCCCCGAGGTGAAGGGGTAAGGCGGCGCGGCGTGCGCGCGCGTCTCGCGCGCCTCGGGCTCATCGCCCTTGACGACGAAGCCGCCGCCGATCGAGTAGTAGTCTTCCTCGCGCAGCACCCGGCCGTCGGCGCCGAGTGCATCGAAGCGCATGCCGTTGGAATGGCGCGGCAGCCGCTCGTGATGCATGAACAGCAGCTGCATCGGCTCGTCGAAGGCGATCTCGTGCTCGCCGAGCAGCCGGATGCGCCCGCTCGAACGGATGCGCTTCACCGTAGTCTCGATGCTGTCCGGATCGACGCTCTCGGGGTCGGCGCCCTCGAGGCCGGCGAGCACGGCGCGATCGGTGCCGTGGCCGAGGCCCGTGAGCGCGAGCGAGCCGTAGAGGCGCACGGCGATTTGCTGTGTCGCCGCGAGCTGCCCCGCGCCCTTCAACCCCAGCAGAAACACGCGCGCCGCCCGCATCGGTCCCATGGTGTGCGAGCTCGAGGGGCCGATGCCGACCTTGAAGATGTCAAAGACGCTTAGGGTCATGGGAGCGAACCTCGGCGGCGCCGGGCACGGCTCGAAGCGCGCGCCGCCGCTGCCGCAGTCTGCAACGCCGCCATGACACCCACATGCTTTGCGGCGACCTCGGACGGCTCAAATGCGACCGCGGAGCCGCCGCAACTGGCGCCGCCCGCGCTTGTCGGGCCGCTCCGCGGGCCGGGGCGTCAGAGCGGCGGCGAGCCTCATGCGCTCGGCGAATTCGGCACGCCGCGCAGCGCTCGCCGGCGTCTCCTCGTAGCAGCGCGCCGCCGCCGGCGCCGGGCCGCGGCGCGTCGGAATGGCGCTCACGGTGCACTCGAACTCGAGCGCGCCGCGCTTGAGGGTCAGGCGGTCGCCGGCGCGCAGCTCGTGCGCCGCCTTGACACGGGCCCCGTTCAGGTGCACCCGGCCGCCGGCGACGGCCTGCGCAGCCAGGGAACGTGATTTGTAGAGCCGCACGGCAAACAGCCAGCGGTCGATGCGCGCGGCGCCAGGGCCGGCGGCGGACTCGTCGGACATAGAGGGTCTAGTATAATTCCGCCTCATGAATCAGGCCGTTATCGAACGATTGCGCACCGAGCTGGCGGCGCTGCACGAGCAGGGCCTCTACAAGAGCGAGCGCGTCCTCGGCAGCCCGCAGGGCGGCGTGGTGCGCGCCGGCGGCCGCGAAGTCATCAACCTGTGCGCCAACAACTACCTCGGCCTCGCCAATCATCCCGCGGTGCGTGCCGCCGCGCAGCGCTCCCTCGACCGCTACGGCTACGGCATGGCGTCGGTGCGCTTCATCTGCGGCACCCAGGAGACCCACAAGGAGCTCGAGGGACGCCTGGCGCGCTTCCTCGGGACCGAGGACGTGATCCTCTATTCTTCGTGCTTCGATGCCAACGGGGGACTGTTCGAGACGCTGCTCGATGAGCGCGACGCGGTGATCTCCGACGCGCTCAATCATGCAAGCATCATCGACGGCATCCGCCTGTGCAAGGCGCAACGTTACCGCTACGCCAACAGCGACATGACCGAGCTCGAGGACAGCCTCAAGGAGGCACGCGGAGCGCGCACGCGGCTCATCGCCACCGATGGCGTCTTCTCGATGGACGGCTTCATCGCGAAGCTGCGCGAAATCTGCGACCTGGCGGAACGGTATGACGCGCTGGTGATGGTCGATGACTCGCACGCCACCGGCTTCATGGGGCCGACGGGCCGTGGCACCCCCGAGCATT
>DASPOP010000402.1:0-2657 GCA_035625955.1 Steroidobacteraceae bacterium
GAAGTCCAATGCGATCGTCGGCAAGCCCGCGGTCGGGGCTCGCCCGCGCGACCTGGCCTTCTCTCCGGACAGCCGCTTCGCTTATGTCTCGGCGGAGGCGGACGCCGGCCTCTATCGCATCGCGGTGCCCGCCGGCGCGCCCGCGGCGGAATTCTTCAAGCTCCGTCCGCAGCTGCGCCCCATGGGCGTCGCACTCGATGCCGGGCGCGGACGGCTGTATGTGGGGGCCGGCCGCGCCGGCACGGTGGCGGTCGTGGCACTCGCCGGGCCGAGCCTGATCGGCGAGGTAGCCTGCGGCGGACGCCCGTGGGGCGTCGCCCTCGGCGCCGGCGGGCGGCGTCTCTACAGCCCCAACGGCCCCGCGGGCGACCTCACGATCGTGGACGCGGAAACCCTGGCCGTGACGGGCCGGATCGCGACCGGCAAGGGGCCGTGGGCGGTGGTGGCAGGGCCCTGAGGGCGTGCTACCGTGGCGCCCCCATGATTTGCGGCGCTGACACACCATGTTCGAGCGGCTAGAGCTCATCACGGCCGATACCATCCTCAGCCTCATGGCGGCGTTTCGCGCCGACCCCGATCCGCGCAAGGTGGATCTGGGCGTCGGCGTGTACCGCGACGACCATGGTGAGACGCCGGTGCCGGCCGCGGTGCGCACGGCCGAGCGCAACCTGATCGAGCGTCAGACCACCAAGACCTACGTGGGGCCGGCCGGGAATCCCGGCTTCAACCAGGAGATGGCGCGCCTGTCGCTCGGCAGCGAGCATCCAGCGCTCACCGCGGGCCGGGTGCGCCTCATCCAGTCTCCCGGCGGCTGTGGCGCGCTGCGCCTCGGGGCGGAGCTCATCCGCTACGCTTCGCCCGATTCCGTGGTGCACGTGAGCACGCCGACCTGGGTCAACCACGTGCCGCTGCTTTCGGGGAGCGGACTGAAGCTCGAGCGCTACCCGTACTACGATGCCGGGCGCGGCGCAGTGTCGTTTTCCGAGATGCTGGCGGCGTTCGAGCGGCTGCCGCCGCGCGCCGTGGTGCTGCTGCATGCCTCCTGTCACAACCCGACCGGCGCCGACCTGTCGCAGAGTGAGTGGCGCGAGCTGCTGTCGCTGGTGAAGCGCCGGCAGCTGCTGCCCTTCATCGACATGGCGTATCAGGGCCTCGGCGAGGGCCTCGATGCGGATGCCTTCGGATTGCGGCTGTTCTGCGCCGAGCTGCCCGAGGTGATGTTCGCCGTGTCGTGCTCGAAGAACTTCGGGCTCTACCGCGAGCGCGCCGGAGCGCTCGGCATCCAGTGTGCGTCGCCGGGCGAGGCCGATGCCGCCATGAGCCAGCTGGTGCGCCTCGCGCGCGGGCTGTGGTCGATGCCGCCGGATCACGGCGCCGCCATCGTCCACGGGGTCCTGAGCGATGCGAGGCTGCGGGCGCAGTGGATCGCCGAGGTCGATGCCATGCGCGAGCGCGTCCAGGGGCTGCGGCGCGAGGTGGTGCGGCAACTTGCCGAGCACTGCCCGAGCCGCGACTTCGGCTTCATCGCGCGCCAGCACGGCATGTTCTCGCTGTTCGGCATCACGACCGGGCAGGTTCGGGAGCTGCGGGCGCGCCATCACGTCTACATGATCGACGACAGCCGCATGAATCTCGCCGGCCTGCGGCGCGAGAACCTCGAGTACTTCGCGCGCTCGATCGCCGCGGTGCTCGCGGGCGGGGCGGACGGCTGATATGAGCGCCACGGGGGTGCCGGGCGGCGCCAGCACACTGCCGGGGCCGGGCCTTGCGGCGCTGCGGACGCAGCTGCGCGAGGCGACGCTGCGTCCGGAGGCCGGCGCGTCCACCGAGCTGATTGCCGATCTCACCGCGGTGCAGGCGGCGCTCGCCCGCGCACGCGCGCGCGCCGCACGCTGGGTCGAGGTGGCGCGCGCCGATCAGCGGTCCCGGCCGCTCGTCGACCGGATGCTCGAGCAGTTTCCGCTCGACAGCGCGCAGGGCAGGGCGCTCATGAGCCTGGCGGAGGCGCTGCTGCGCACGCCCGACGCCAGGCGCGCCGATCAGCTGATCGCCGAGCGGCTGGCGGCGATACGTGATGCCGGCGTGCGCGGCGACACCGATCTGCTGCTGCGCACCGGGTTCACGCTCCTCAGTGCCGCCGGCCGGCTGCTGCCGGAAGTCTCGGCCGAGCTCTCCGGAGAGGTCTCGGCGGCGAGTCTCACCAAGCCGGTGGTCGCCCCGATCGTGCGTGCGGCGCTGCGCCAGTCGATGCAGACCCTCGGCCATGCCTTCATCGTCGGCGAGACGATCGATGCGGCGCTCAAGCGCGCGCGCTCGGAGCCGGACCTGGCGCTGTGCTCCTTCGACATGCTGGGCGAGGGCGCGCGGACCTCCGCCGATGCCGGGCGCTATTTCGATGCTTACGCCGGTGCCATCGACGCCATCGGCCGCAGCGCGGGTAATGCCGAATTGCCGAAGCGGCCGGGCATTTCGGTGAAGCTGTCGGCGCTGCATCCGCGCTACGAGGCGCTGTCGCGCGACCGCGTTCTCAAGGAACTGACGCCCCGATTGCTGGAACTGGCCCGGCTGGCCAAGTCCCACGAATTGAATTTTACGGTGGACGCCGAGGAGGCGGACCGTCTCGAATTGTCGCTCGATGTCATTGCCGGAGTTCTGCG
>DASPOP010000403.1:0-5695 GCA_035625955.1 Steroidobacteraceae bacterium
GCGGCGGCCATGAGGCCGCGGAGCTTGCCGAGCGCGCTTGCCTCGATCTGACGGATGCGCTCGGCGGACACGCCGTACTTCTCCGCCAGCTCGTGCAGCGTCGCCTTGTTGTCGTCGGACATCCAGCGCCGCTCGACGATATCGCGGCTGCGGGCATCGAGGCGGCTCAACGCGCCCTTCAGGCGCATCGCATTGTCGTCGGCGCTCTCGGCATCCTCCACCGACACGGCCGGATCCGAATCCGGCGCCGGCAGGTAGGCGGCGGGACTGTAGCTCTCCTCCTCATCGCCCTCGGGCGTCGGGTCGAACGAGAGGTCGCGCGCGGCGAGGCGCTTCTCCATCTCGGTGACCTCGCTGGTCGTGACGCCCAGGTCGCGCGCCACGGCCGCGGTCTCCTCGGCCGACAGCCAGGTGAGGTTCTTCTTGAGGCGCCTGAGGTTGAAGAACAGCTTGCGCTGCGCCTTGGTGGTGGCGATCTTCACCAGCCGCCAGTTGCGCAGCACGTACTCGTGAATCTCGGCGCGAATCCAGTGCACGGCGAAGGACACCAGCCGCACGTTGAGCGACGGGTCGAAGCGCTTCACGGCCTTCATGAGGCCGACATTGCCTTCCTGGATCAGATCGCCGACCGGAAGCCCGTAGCCGCTGTAGCCGCGAGCGATGTGCACGACGAAGCGCAGGTGCGACAGCACCAGCTCCCGTGCCGCCTGAAGATCGCCCTGCGAGCGGAAACGCTCGGCGAGCGCGCGCTCCTGCTCGCGCGAGAGCACAGGAATGCGGCCGACTCGCTCGAGGTAGGCGTCGAGGCTACCGAGCGGGCCGGCGAGGGCCTGGTCGCCCATACGGGCAACCAATGCAGTACTGGTCATCAAATCTCCCGTGGGTTCGTTGGGCATTCTAGCAGTCGCGCAGTTAGAGTGCTAAAGACGGGGGAAGTTCCCCCGGGGGATCCTCAATAGACCTTTACGTTCAATAGCTTGGACACGACCGCCGGTCCGGGGAATCCCCCATCCGGGAGGGCCTGGGGTTCCTCGTCCGGCCACCCTTGGATTAGAGTCTCGGGCGCCCGAGAACAACCAAAGGGGGGCTCATGATCAGTCTGTCCGCGCTCTGGCTGCCGATCCTCGTGTCCGCCGTGATCGTCTTCGTGGCGAGCTCGGTCATCCACATGGCGCCGCTCTGGCACAGGAACGACTTCCCGAAAATGCCCCGGGAGGACGAGGTGCTGCAGGCGTTGCGGCCCTTCGCCATCCCGCCCGGCGACTACTTTGTGCCGCGGCCCTACGACCGGGAGCAGATGAAGTCCCCCGAGTTCAAGGAAAAGGTCACCAAGGGGCCCGTGGCGGTCATGACCGTCATGCCGAACGGCATGTTCAATATGACCAGCAACCTGGTGCAGTGGTTCGTGTTCCTGCTCGTCGTCGGCTTGTTCGTCGCCTACATCACGAGCCGCGCACTTGGCGTGGGCGCGCCCTATCTCAAGGTGTTCCAGATCGCCGGGGCCACCGCCTTCATCGGCTACTCGCTCGCGCTCTGCGAGCTGTCGATCTGGTACCGGCGCTCGTGGGTCCTGACGCTCAAGGCGGCCTTCGACGGCCTGATCTACGCCTCGCTCACCGCCGGGACCTTCGGCTGGCTCTGGCCCCGCTAGCGCGTAGCGCGTCACGCGCCCGGCAGCTTATGACCGCACCCGCGCGGCGCGGCTCGAAAAGTTAAGAGTGCGTCACGCCGGCATGACATAAGGAGTGATTTGATAGACTCAAACGAACTCCGAGCCTCAGGGAGGCGTCTGGTCGATGAACCCGCGTAGTGGCACATGGATCCTGGCACTCGTGTGCCTGCTCGCCGCGGGGGCCGCGGCCGCCCAGAACCAGGGCGAGGCGGTGCGTGTGAAGCTCGAGCGCGCCTCCAAACAGCCCGCATTGCGCTCGAGCGCGGCGCTGGTGCTCGATGCCACCGGCTCCTCAATCCTCTACGCGCGGCGCTCGGATGTCGCCATGCCGATCGCCTCGATCACGAAGCTCATGACGGCACTGGTGGTGATGGAAGCCGGGCAGCCGCTCGATGAAACCCTCGAGATCACCGTCGACGACCTCGCGCACCGCAGGGGCGCCGTCTCGCGCCTGACGCCCGGCGTCGAGCTGACGCGCGGCGATCTCATGCACCTCGCTCTCATGGCATCCGAGAACCGCGCGGCGCATGCGCTCGGGCGCAATTATCCGGGTGGCATGGAAGCCTGCGTGGCCGCCATGAATGCCAAGGCGCGCGAGCTCGGCATGACGAGCTCGCATTTCGTCGAGCCGACCGGCCTCTCGGACGAGAATGTCGCGAGCGCCGAGGATCTCTCCAAGCTCGTCATGGCGGCGGCAAAAGTGCCGGCCATCCGCGAGTACTCCACCGACACCAGCTACGAGGTGCAGGTCGGACGGCGCATGCTCACCTACCGCAGCACCGACTCGCTCACCTCCAAGCCCGACTGGGACATCGTGGTGCAGAAGACCGGCTACATCGCCCACGCCGGACGGTGCCTGGTGATGCAGACCGTGATCGATGCGCGCACGGTGGTGATCGTGCTGCTCAATTCCTACGGCAAGCGCACCCGCGTGGCCGACGCACGGCGCATCCGCCGCTGGATGGAAAGCACCGAGCACGTGCACGGCCGGACCGAGTCCGGCTCGCCCGCCGAGTCCGCTTCCGCCGCACCCGCGGCGACCTGAAGCTTCGCAGGCGGCAAGAAGCCCCTGCGCCAACCTTGCTACGGAGTGCTCGGCTTCTGAAGTGATCGGGGCAAGTGAGCATCGAGCCCCGCCTTTCGCCGCCGGCAACGAAGGCACGTCCGAAAAACGGCCGCAGGCCAGTTTTTCCTATTGACTAGCCGCGCGGCTCGATGCTGCGCAGATGCCGCGCCGCCGAGATCCACGCGCCGAGCCAGCCGAGCGCCGCGCCCGCCCCGAGCAGCGCGCCGATCTCCTCCGGAGACGGCCCGCGCAGCTGGAAGTGGCTGCCGTAGAGCCGCGCCAGCTTATCGACCGGCTCCCCGAGCAGCCCGAACGCCAGCGCGACGATTCCCCACGCGAGCAGCGCGCCGCCCAGGCCGTACAGCAGTCCGGTATAGAGGAACGGGCGGCGCACGAAGGCATTCGAGCCGCCCACCAGCTTGATCACCTCGATCTCCGCGCGCCGGCCGGCGATCTCGAGCCGGATGGTGTTGCCGATCACGGCGAGCACGCCCACTCCGAGGAGCGCCGCCGCGATCAGCAGCAGCTGGCGCAGCACCGCGAGGATGGCGTTGAAACGCTGCACCCACTGCGCATCCATCTGTACCAGTTCGACCTCCGGCCAGGCGCCGAAGTAGCCGCGCAGCGCCTCGAGTGCCGCAGGCGTGCTCGCCGTGTCGCGTGGGCGCACGTGCAGCACGTGCGGCAGAGGGTTCTCCTTGAGCGCCGCGAGCGCGTCCCCGAATCCGGAGTAGTTGCGGAAGTCCTCGAGGCCCTTGTCGGCTGGAACCAGCGTGACCTCCGCGACGTCGGCGCGCGCGCGCGCGGCGGCGGCCAGCTGCTGCGCCTTGGCGAGCGGCACGTCGGTCTTGAAGTACACCGACAGATCGATGGCATTGCCGAAATTGCCGGTCGCAGCCTGCGCGTTGGTGACGAATAGCCTGAGGCTCGCCGGCAGTGCCAGCGCGAGCGCGATCACCAGCAGCGTGAGGAACGTCGACAGCGGGCTGCGCGCCAGGCGGCCGAGAGATCCGAGGAGCGCCTGCAGATGGCCGACGCTCATCGGCTCGCCACCACGCTCGGCAGAGTGTCGGGTGCCTCGCCCTGCAGGTGACCGCCTTCGAGGGTGATCACCCGCTGACCGAACTCGCGCACCAGGTGCAGGTCGTGGGTCGCGACTACCACCGTGACGCCGACGTCCTGGAAGCGGCGGAACAGGCGCATCACCTCGAGCGACAAGTCCGGATCGAGATTGCCGGTCGGCTCGTCCGCGATCAGCAGCGGCGGCTTGCTCACCACCGCACGCGCGATGCCGACGCGCTGCTGCTCGCCCACGGAGAGCTCGAGCGGCAGGGCGCGCTCGCGCCCGAGGAGCCCGACCTGGTCGAGCGCCGCCCGCACCCGCTTGTCGATCTCCTTGAGCGGCGCCCCCGCCACCGCGAGCGGCAGCGCCACGTTGTCGAACACCGGCCGGTCGGCGAGCAGCTTGTGGTCCTGGAACACCACGCCGATGCGGCGGCGGAAGGCGGCGATGTGCCGGGGCTTGAGCGCGCGCGTGTTCTTGCCGTTCACCACCACCGCCCCGCGCGTCGGGCGCTCGAGCAGCGCGATCAGCTTCAGCACCGTGCTCTTGCCGGCGCCCGAGCGGCCGGTGAGGAACACCATCTCGCCGTTGTGGATGTTGAAGCTGACGTTCTCCAGCGCGACGCGCCCGTTGGCATAGCGCTTCGATACGTGGTCGAAGACGATCATGGGGCGCGCGCCCCGCCCGGCGAGTCGCCCGGGCCCTCGACCAGCGCCGCGGCGAAGACCCCGGCGTCGAACTCGCCGAAGTCCTCGGCGCTCTCGCCGACGCCGATGAAGCGGATGGGAAGGCCGAGCTCGAGCGCGATGGCGATCACGATGCCGCCCCTGGCGGTGCCGTCGAGCTTGGTGAGCACCAGCCCCGTCACCCCGACCGCCGCGTGGAACTGCCGCGCCTGCGCGAGCGCGTTCTGGCCCTGGTTGGCATCCAGCACCAGCAGCACCTCGTGGGGGGCCGAAGGGTCGCTGCGCTGAATGACGCGGCGGACTTTCTTCAGCTCCTCCATGAGGTGCGACTGGCTGTGCAGGCGCCCGGCGGTGTCGGCGAGCACTACGTCGCAGCGGCGGGCGCGCGCGGCCTCGAGCGCATCGAACACCACGGCGCCCGGGTCCGCACCGGGCAGCTGCGCGGCGAAGTCGGCGCCCGAGCGCTCGGCCCACACCTTGAGCTGTTCGATGGCCGCGGCGCGGAAGGTGTCGCCCGCGGCGAGCAGGACGCTCAAGTCCTCGTCGGCGCAGCGCCGCGCGAGCTTGCCGATGGTCGTGGTCTTGCCTGAGCCGTTGACCCCCACGACCAGGATGACGAAGGGCTTCCTCGTGCGGTCGATCACCAGCGGCCGCGCGCACGGCGCGAGGATCGCGGTAATCGAGTCGCGCAACGCGCGGATCAGCGCGTCCGCGTCGGCCAGCTCGTTGCCGGCGACGCGCCGCTTAAGGTCCTCGAGGATGCGCGCGGTCGCCGCGACGCCCACGTCGGCGGTGAGCAGGCGCGTCTCGAGCTCGTCCAGGATCTGCGCATCGATGCGGCGCCCCTTGAGGAGCTCGCCGAGATCGCGCGTCAGCCAGGAGTCGCCGCGGTTCAGGCGCTGGCGGAGCCGGGCGAGGAAACCGGGGCGCGAGGGCGGGGTGCCGGCGTCTTGGGGGGCGCGTGCAGACATCGCGCCCATTGTAACGGGCCAGGCGCGCGGACGGCCGTCAAGGCCGCCGGCGCTGGCGGAATGCCTGGCTTTCGGGCGTTACGGCTGGATGACCGGCGGGACGTTGATGACGATCTCAGCGCCCTTTGACAGCGCGAAGCTGATCGCTTCGCCCTGCATCTCGGCGGTCACGAGCGGCACCTTGTTGTCGCCGATCGAGCCGTGGTCGCCGTTGACGAAGTTCACGTAGGCGCGGAA
>DASPOP010000404.1:0-4561 GCA_035625955.1 Steroidobacteraceae bacterium
CATCGAAGCCGAGGCCGCGATGCTCGGCCAGCCGGTCACGATGCTCATTCCGCAGGTGATCGGCTTCCGACTCGACGGGCGGCTGCAGCCGGGCGCCACCGCCACCGACCTCGTCCTCACCGTGACCGAGATGCTGCGCAAGAAGGGCGTGGTCGATAAGTTCGTCGAGTACTTCGGCGACGGACTCGCGAATCTTGCGCTCGCCGACCGCGCGACGATCGCCAACATGGCGCCCGAGTACGGCAGCACCTGCGGCATCTTCCCCGTAGACGCCGAGACCATCCGCTATCTCGAGCTCTCCGGGCGCCCGCGCGAGCGCATCGAGCTCGTCGGCACCTATGCGCGCGCGCAGGGCATGTGGCGCAACCCGGGTGCGAGCCCGGCCCGTTACACCGATGAGCTGGAGCTCGACTTGGGCAAGGTGGAGCCCAGCCTCGCCGGGCCGAAGCGCCCGCAGGACCGGGTGCCCCTGACGAGCGCCAAGAAGGTCTACGAGGCCAGCGCCAGGAAGGCCGCGGAGGAGCGTGCCGCACGCAAGAGCGGTAACGGCGCCGCCCCCGCGACCCTCAACGGGCAGAACGTGGAGCTCAAGGACGGCGCGGTGTTGATCGCCGCCATCACCAGCTGCACCAACACCTCGAACCCCTCGGTGATGCTCGGCGCGGGACTCCTCGCGCGCAAGGCGCGCGAGCGCGGCCTGACCGCCAAACCGTGGGTGAAGACGAGCCTCGCGCCGGGATCGCGGGTCGTGACCGACTACTTCAAGAAGGCCGGCGTGCTCGATGACCTGGCGGCGGTGGGGTTTGATCTGGTCGGATATGGCTGCACTACTTGCATCGGCAACAGCGGCCCCCTCAAACCCGAAATCTCCGCCGCCGTCAAGCAAGGCGACCTCACCGCCTGCTCTGTGCTCTCCGGTAACCGCAACTTCGAGGGCCGCGTGCACCCCGAGGTGCGCATGAACTTCCTCGCCTCGCCGCCGCTGGTGGTCGCGTACGCACTCGCGGGATCGCTCGATGTGGATCTCACCAGCGAGTCGCTCGGCACCGACCGCGAAGGCAAGCCGGTGCATCTTGCCGAGCTCTGGCCGAGCGATGCCGAGGTTCAGGACGCGCTGAAGCGTTCAATCGACTCGCAGATGTTCCGCCACAGCTATGCGAGCGTGTTCCAGGGCGACGAGAACTGGGCCGGCATCCAGGTGCCGGCGGGCAAGCGCTACGCCTGGGACGAGAAATCGACCTACGTGAAGAATCCGCCCTACTTCGAGGGCATGACGATGACGCCGCCGGCGCTCGCCGACGTCAAGGGCGCGCGTGCGCTCGCCGTGCTCGGCGACTCGGTCACCACCGATCACATCTCGCCCGCCGGCAACATCTCGCGCTCGAGCCCGGCGGCAAAGTACCTCATGGACCAGGGCGTGCAGCCGAAGGACTTTAATTCCTACGGCGCACGGCGCGGCAATCACGAGGTCATGATGCGCGGCACCTTCGCCAACATCCGGCTGCGCAACCTCATGGTGCCAGGCGTCGAGGGCGGAGTATCGATCCATCTGCCGGACGGCGACCAGGGCTCCATCTACGACGTGGCCATGCGCTACAAGGGCGAGGGTACGCCGCTGGTGGTGCTCGCCGGACGCGAGTACGGCACCGGCTCCTCGCGCGACTGGGCGGCCAAGGGCACGATGCTGCTCGGCGTGAAGGCGGTCATCGCCGAAAGCTTCGAGCGCATTCACCGCTCGAATCTGATCGGCATGGGAGTCGCGCCGTTGCAGTTCCAGCCGGGACAGAACGTCGCCTCTCTCGGTCTCACGGGGCGCGAGGTGTTCGATATCACGGGCCTCGGCCGCGGCGATGTGCGCGAGGTCAAGGTCACGGCGACACCGCCGGGCGGCCAACCGAAGCAATTCACTGCCCGGGTCCGCATCGACACGCCGAAGGAGCGCGAGTACTACCGCCACGGTGGCATCCTGCAGTACGTCCTGCGGCAACTCGCCAACCCCAGCTCGGGCGGGTAACCCGGCCTGTCGACGCCTGCGGACACGCAAGCAGCCGCCGCCGGCGTGAGCGCCGGCGCCTCGCGCGGCATTGCGGTGTTCGATCTCGACGGCACGATCACGCGGCACGACACGCTCTGGCCCTACGTGCATCATTTTCTGCACCGCCACCCGACACGCGCACCGCGCCTCGTCGGGGTCCTGCCTGCGTTGCTGCGCTTTGCGCGCCGCCGCGACCACGGCGACCTCAAGGCTGCCTTCATCCGCGCGGCGCTCGGCGGCTGCAGCCGCGCGGTACTCGACGCCTGGACGGCACGCTTCGTGCCGCAACTCATCGAGCACGGCGTGCGGCCGGACGCGCTCGCGTGCATCGCCCGTCACCGGGCGCAAGGAGACCTGCTGGTGCTGATGAGCGCGAGTGTGGATCTCTATGTGCCCGCGATCGCAGGTGCGCTCGGGTTCGCCGAGGCGCTCTGCACGCCGCTGCGCTGGCAGGGCGACACCCTCGATGGAGCCCTGGCCGGGCCCAACTGCCGCGGCGCCGAGAAGGCGCGCGCTCTCAAGGGGCTTCGCTTGCGGCACCCCGGCCTCGGGGTGACCGCGTACGGCAACGCCCGCAGCGACCTCGGGCACCTGTGCGTCGCCGACCGGGGTGTGCTGGTGAACGGCAGCCCGGGTACCCGCCACGCCGCGGAGCGCCTGGGTCTCGCCTGCCTTACGTGGCGCTGACCCCGAGGGTGTAACCTTTTGCCCCTGGAGCCGGTCTGATTACGCGGAGGTACTCCATGCCCACGCGTGTGCCGCGCATCGCCCCATCCGAGATCACGCCGCCGGAGGTCTGGTTCAGCCGCCGCGCGCTGCTGGCGGGGGGGCTCGCCGCCGGGGTGAGCGCCCTGACGCGGTCGGCCGAAGCGGCCGAGGGCCCGCCCGCGGACGCGTCACCGCTCGTCTACACGGCGAATCCGCGTTACTCGGTGAGCGAGCCTCCGAACAAGTACGAGGAGATCGCCAGCTACAACAACTTCTACGAATTCGGCACCGACAAGGATGACCCGAGCCGGAACGCCCGCGCCTTCCGCACGCGGCCGTGGAGCGTCACGGTCGACGGCGAGGCGGAAGTGCGCGGCAACTTCGCGCTCGAGGACATCCTCAAGGGACAGGCTCTCGAGGAGCGCATCTACCGCTTTCGCTGCGTCGAGGCGTGGTCGCTGGTCGTTCCCTGGGTCGGGTTTCCGCTCGCATCGCTGCTGGCGCGATTCAAGCCGACCTCGCGCGCGAAGTATGTCGAGTTCACGACGCTCTACGACCCGAACCGGATGCCCGGGCAACGTGTGGGCGTGCTCGAGTGGCCTTACGTCGAGGGACTGCGCATGGACGAGGCCATGCATCCACTCACCCTGATGGTGGTCGGGCTGTACGGCCGGGTCCTGCCGAACCAGGACGGTGCGCCGCTGCGCCTCATCGTGCCGTGGAAATACGGCTTCAAGGGCATCAAGTCGATCGTGAAGATCCGCTTCACCGAGAGCCAGCCGCGCACCACCTGGGCCCTCGCGACCCCCCATGAGTACGGCTTCTACGCCAACGTCAACCCCGCCGTGGACCATCCGCGCTGGAGCCAGGCGACCGAGCGGCGTATCGGCGCGCCGTTCCTCGCCGCGCGCCGGCCGACGCTGCCCTTCAACGGCTACGCCGATCAGGTCGCCTCGCTCTACCAGGGCATGGATCTCAGGCGTTTCTTCTGAGCCTCTCCGCGTTGAACGTCACGCAGCGTTACCGCTACGTCTACAAGCCGCTGGTATTCGTCGCGGGCGTCGCGCCAGTCGTTTGGATGGCGTGCGGCGCCTTCGGCTGGCTCGGGGCGAGCCTCGGCGCCGATCCGGTCAAGCAGCTCGAGCATGAATGCGGCAAGACCGCGCTCAACTTTCTGCTGCTCACCCTCGCCGTCACGCCCGTCAGGAACATCCTCGGCTTCCCCCAGCTCCTGCGGCTGCGCCGCATGCTGGGTCTGTTCGCCTTCTTCTACGCCGTGGTGCACTTCACGGTGTATCTGGTGCTCGATCTCGAGCTCAACTGGTCCACGCTCGGCGCCGACATCGCCAAGCGCCCCTACATCACCATCGGCTTCACGGCGTTGCTGCTGCTGATCCCGCTGGCGGTAACCTCGACGAACGGCATGCAGCGCCGCTTAGGCAGACGCTGGACCTCGCTCCACCGCCTGGTCTACGTCATCGCCATCCTCGGTGTCTGGCACTTCTACTGGCAGGTGAAGCGCGACGTGCGCGAGCCGCTCATCTACGCGGGCATCCTCGCGCTGCTGCTCCTGTATCGCGTCGTACGCAGTGCGCGCGCCGCAAGCGCCGCGCGCGCCGCGACGGCCCTCACATCGAGGTCTCGAGTTGGTCCGTCCCTGCCCCAGTCCCAATCCGACTGAAGCAGCATCGACGTACTCAAAGACAGTCCCGCGCCCGTGAGCGTTCGCTCACGGGCTAGCGCGCGACCGGCAAACCCTACTGCGTGGCTTGCAGCTGGCCCATCTTGACCCAGCCGGGCTCGGGCCTTAGTACCGCG
>DASPOP010000405.1:0-6978 GCA_035625955.1 Steroidobacteraceae bacterium
CCGCAGAAGCGCTCCCACTTGGCCTCGCCCGAGCTGATGAACTGGTCGATGATCACCTGCGCGCCGTTGACGAAGTCGCCGTACTGCGCTTCCCAGACCGTGAGGGAGCCCGGCTCGGTGGTCGCATAACCGTATTCGAAGCCCAGCACCGCCTCCTCGGACAGCACCGAGTCGATCACCTGCACGCGCTGCTGCCCCGCGGCGAGGTGCTGCAGCGGAATCCAGGTGGCGTCGGTGTTCTGATCGTGCAGCACCGCGTGGCGGTGGAAGAAGGTGCCGCGGCCGCTGTCCTGCCCGGTGAGGCGCACGGCGAAACCGTCGCTGACGAGCGCGGCGTAAGCCAGCGTCTCGGCGCAGCCCCAGTCGAGCGGCAGCTCGCCGGCCAGCATCTTCCTGCGGTTGCTCATGAGCTGCGCCACGCGCGGATGGAGACTGAACCCCTCCGGCACGCTGGTGATGCGCTCACCGAGCGCGCGCAGCCGCGCGAGCTCGACGCCGGTCGGGACCGGGTCGGTCCAGTCGACCTGCGCGTAGTTCGTCCAGTTGACCGTGTATTTGTTGCCGATCATGCCGAGCGAGGCCCGCGCCTGCGGGCGTCCCTCGTCGAGCCCGTCGCGGTACTGCGCGATCATTCCCTCGGCGTCCGCCTCGGTCAGCACGCGCGCGGCGATCAGCTGATCGGCGTACAGCCGGCGCGCGCTCGGGTGCTGGCGGATCGTCCGGTACATGCCGGGCTGGGTCGCCGCCGGCTCGTCGGCCTCGTTGTGGCCGTGGCGGCGGTAACAGACGAGGTCGATGAGCACATCCTTGCGGAAGCGCATGCGGTACTCGAGCGCCAGGCGCGCGACGAACACCACCGCCTCCGGGTCGTCGGCGTTGACGTGAAAGATCGGCATCTCGAGCATCTTGGCGACGTCGCTCGCGTACATGGTGGAGCGCATGTCGCGGGGCTCGGAGGTCGTGAAGCCGACCTGGTTGTTGACGATCAGGTGAAACGTGCCGCCGGTGAAGAAGCCGCGCGCCTGACTCAACTGCAGCGTCTCCATCACCACGCCCTGGCCGGCGAACGCGGCATCGCCGTGGATCAGTACCGGCAGCACACGGCCGCCGCGCTCGTCGCTGCGCCGTTCCTGGCGCGCGCGCACCGAACCCTCGACCACCGGGTTGACCACCTCGAGGTGCGAGGGGTTGAAGGCGAGCACCGTGTGCAGATTGCCGGCCGGCGTGCGCAGATCCGCCGAGAAGCCCTTGTGATACTTGACGTCGCCCGAACCCTTCACCTTCAGCGGGTCGTAGCGGCCTTCGAACTCGGTGAAGAGGTCCGCCGGCGACTTGCCGAGGATATTCACGAGCACGTTGAGGCGGCCGCGGTGGGCCATCCCGATCACGACCTCTTCGACGCCGGCCGCACCGCTCCCCTGGATCAGGTCATCGAGGGCCGGAATGAGCGCATCGCCGCCTTCGAGCGAGAAGCGCTTCTGGCCGACGTACTTGGTATGCAGGTAGCGTTCGAGGCCCTCGGCGGCGGTGAGCTGCCAGAGGATGCCGCGGCGCTCGTCGTTGCTGAAGCGCGCCTTGAGGCGTCCTTCCTGGAACTCGTCGCGCAGCCAGTTGCGTTCCTCCGAGTTGGAGACGTGGGCGAACTCGGCGCCGATGTTGCCGCCATAGATGTATTGGAGCTGCGCGAGGATGTCGCGCAGCTTCATCCGCTGCGGCACGGCCGCGGTATGGCTGCCGGTATAGAACTCCTGATCGAGATCCGCGGCGCTCAGTCCGTAATGCCCGAGCTCGAGCGCATGCGGATGCGGCCGGGGCTTCAGGGCGAGCGGGTCGATGCTCGCGACCAGGTGCCCGCGGTTGATCCACACCTGGATGAGCCGGGAGACCGCCGCCTGGCGGGCGTCCGCCGGGCGGCCTTCGGCCGGCGCGCCGACGGGGCTGCGCGCCGCGGCCGCCCGCGCCACGATGGCCTCCCTGATGGGCCCGTGCGCCCGATCGCCCCCGGCAGGCGCGAGCTGCCCGAAATAGCTCCGCCAGCGCTCGTCTACGCTCGCGGGATCGCGCAGGTACTGCTCGTAGAGCGCCTCGAGGAAGTCGGCGTTGCCGCCGTAGAGGGGTGTGGGTTCGAGCATGCGGAGGGAAAAACTGGCGGCGAGCCAGTAGTTTAACGGAAAGCCTGCCGGCGGGGAAAAGCCCGCCGGCCCGCCGCCGCGCCGCTCCTCAGATCAAACCCAGCAGGCCGAATTCGTAGACGATCAACGCCCCGTATCCCGCCAGCAGCGCGTACAGCAGGAGGCCGGCCGACAGCCGGCCGAACAGCCGCATGCTCGCCAGCAGCGTGAGCAGCACCACCCCGCCGGCGGTGAGAGCGACTTTCACCAGCGTGAAGGGCAGCGCCGTGCCGTAGACGAAGGGCCGCATCAGCGGGTTGGTCTCATAAGCGCCCTGCTCGATCAGCGCCAGGGTGAGCGCCGCGTCGGCGCACGAGAGCATCACGATCAGGATCGCCGTGGCGAGCCACTGCGGGTGATGCCAGTCGACCGCGGCGAGCGCCTGCTCGCCCGCGCGCCTTGGTGCGCGCCGCCGCGCATGAAAGCTGCCGAGCAGCAGCGCCCGCAGCACCTGCTGCCGACGCTCGCCGCGCCGGCGATCGGGCGGCGCGCCGAACCATGCCAGTGGATCGTTCAGTTCGGTGGACACGTTTGTTGTTCTTGGTTCGGTTCGTGCCGGGCGACTCCATTGTAGCCGCGCCCCACCGCCCCACGTCCATACCCGAATGGGGCGCCGCCAGCTTATGACACCTCGCGGCCTGCCTCAGTATCATGCCGCGGATGTCGAGCCAGACCTCCGCCTACGATCAGCACCCGAGCGCCCCGGACGGCCTGCCGGTGCCGCGCCGCTACTGGGCGATCGCGGCCATCCTGCTTTCCATCTGCATGTCGGTGCTCGACAGCACGATCACTAACGTTGCGCTGCCGACCATCGCGCACGATTTCCAGGCGAGCCCCGCCGCCTCGATCTGGGTGGTCAACGCCTATCAGCTGGCGATCCTGGTCGTGCTGCTGCCGCTCGCGGCGCTCGGCGAGGTCATCGGCTACCGGCGGGTCTCGCTGGCGGGGCTGGCGGTGTTCACACTCGCCTCACTCGGCTGCGCGCTCGCGCCCTCCCTCCTTCACCTCAGCATCGCCCGTCTCATCCAGGGGCTGGGAGCCGCGGGGATCGTGAGCGTCAACGCCGCGCTGGTGCGCTTCACCTATCCGCAGCGCTACCTCGGCCGCGCCATCGGCATCAATGCCTTCGTGGTGGCAACCTCCGCCGCCTTGGGCCCCACGATCGCATCGGCGGTGCTCGCGGTGGCGCAGTGGCGCTGGCTGTTCGGAATCAACGTGCCGCTCGGGCTCATCACCATCGCAATCGCCCGCTACGCACTCCCGGACGCCGAGCGCGCCCACCGGCCGCTGAATCTCGCGGGCGCCGTGCTCTACGCCGGCACCTTCGGTCTGCTGCTCGCGGGACTGCAGTCCCTCGCGCACCATTCTGCGACCTGGCTCGCGCTGGTGCAGATCCTGGGGGGCAGCGTGCTCGCCGTGGTGCTGGTGCGCCACGAGCTCGAGCGCTCAGCGCCCCTCATCCCCTTCGACCTGCTGCGCGTACGGCTCTTCAGGCTCTCGCTCGCCGCCTCGACCTGCGCATTCATCGGTCAGATGAGCGCGCTCGTATCCCTGCCGTTCGAGATTCAGCGGCTCGGGCACACCGCGGTGGAGACCGGCCTGTACATGACCCCCTGGCCGGTCGCCCTCGCGCTCACCGCACCGGTCGCCGGCCGGCTCGCCGACCGCTACCCGGCGGGGCTCCTCGGAGGCCTCGGGCTGCTGGTGATGTCGGCCGGACTCGCGCTGCTCGCCCTCTTCCCGGTCAACGGCACCGCCTGGGGCTTCATCTGGCGCATGGGCGTGTGCGGTTTCGGCTTCGGCCTGTTCCTGTCCCCCAACAATCACGCGATCCTCTCCTCGGCGCCGCGGGCACGCAGCGGCGCCGCCGGCGGGATGCTGAGCACCTCGCGCCTCGTCGGGCAGACCCTCGGAGCGGCGGGAGTGGCGATCCTGTTCCGCGCTTACCCTGCTACGGGCTCGAACCTGGCGCTGTGCGCCGCCGCAGTGCTCGCGCTCGCCGCCGCGCTCGTGAGCATGGTGCGCCTCAAGCGCGTCGCGGCCTGATCAGCGCGCGCCGCGAGCCTCCGCGGCCTGCCAGCCGCCGCCGAGCGACTTGGCGAGCGCCACGTAGTCCTGGACGAGGAGCGCCTGACTCACGAGCAGCGCATCGAGCGCCTGATCGGCGGCGCGCTGCGCGGTCAGCACGTCGATCCGCGAGGCATCGCCCGCGGCAAAGCGCCGTTCCTCCAGACCCGCGGCGTTCGTGAGCCGCGCGCTGGCGGCGGCGAGCGCGGCCGAGCGCTCCTGCTCGGCGGCGTAACGCACGATGGCGCTCTCGGCGTCGGCGAGCGCCTTGAGCACCGTGCTGCGATAGCTTTGCAGCGCTGCCGTGCGCGCCGCCTCCGAGGCCTCCGCCGCCGCGTGCAGCCGCCCGCCTGCAAACAGCGGCAGTGCGAGCTGCGGCGAAAGGTTCCAGTAGCGGCTCGCCGCATCCGTGAGAGTGCCACGGTGGATCGAATCCCAGCCGGCATCGCCGACCAGTGTGAGCCGCGGGTATTGCTCGGCCACCGTGCTGCCGACGTCGGCGGTCGCCGCCGCGAGCTCACGCTCGGCGTGGAGGATGTCCGGACGCCGCTTGAGGATGTCAGCCGGCAGACCGGCGGGCGCCTCCGCGGGCGGCGCCGGCAGAGGCGCTTCCGCCCCGAGCTGCGTGCGCAGCTCGCCGACCGGCGTGTCGACGAGCGCTGCGAGCTGGTAAAGGGCGCTCTGCTGCGCGCTTTCGAGCGCGGGCACGCCGGCCGCGGCGGCCTGCGCGTCGGCCTCGGCGCGTGCCCGGTCGCTCTCGCTCGCGACCCCGGCCTGCTGCTGCAGGCCCGTGAGGCGCGCCGTCTCGCGCGCCGCAGCAGCAGCATCGCGTGCGGGGCCGAGCCGCAGGCTGCTGTCGCGATAATCGACGTAGGCAGCCGCGACGCCGGCGGCGACCACGGCACGCGCATCGGCGCGCAGCGCCTCGCTGCTGCCCAGCCGCGCGACCGCGGCCTCCACCTCGCGGCGTGTCTTGCCGGCGAGATCGATCTCCCAGGAGGCATCGACTCCGACGCGGTAGTCCGTGAACTCAGTCGTCGGAGGGGTGAACACGCTCGGGATGAGGGCCAGATTCTCCCCGTTGCGGCTCAAGCGATCGCGCGATACGTCGGCGGCTGCACTCACCGCCGGGTAGAAGGCCGCGCCCGCCACGCGCGCCGCCGCCCGCGACTGCTGCACGCGCGCCTCGGCGGTGGCGAGGTCGGGATTCTCGGCGAGGGCCCTGGCGATGAGCCGCGCGAGCTCGGGGTCTCCGAGCGCTTCCCACCAACGATCGGCCGGCGTACCGCCCGCAACCTTGGGCGTCACGGGGAAACTCCCGCCCGCCGCCGGCAGCGCCGGCGGCCCCCGGTAATCCGGGCCGACGGCGCATCCTGCGGCGAGTGCCAGCGCGAGCAGCACGCCGGCGCGCCGCGCGGGGCGCGAAACGGAATCATGGAGGACGCCTGCTTTCATACCGATCTGCCCCGCTCAGGCGAGCTGCCGCCTGAACATCCAGTAAGCGAGCGAGGCCGTGAGGGCCGTGGTGAGCAGCAGCGGCCACATGTTGGGCCAGGCGAGCGCCAGCCCGTAGCTCTTCAGGAACACGCCCTTGAGGATCACGATGAAATGACTCAGCGGGTCGATCCAGGCGATCCCACGGAAAAATGCCGGCATGTTCTCGACCGGAGCGACGAAGCCCGACAGCATGATGGCGGGCACCATGAAAGTGAACACGCCGAGGAACGCCTGCTGCTGCGTGCTGCAGATGGAGGAGATGAAGAGGCCGAAGCCCGCCAGCGACAGCGCGTACAGGATCATGCAGACGCCGAGCGCGAACAGCGACCCCGTGAAAGGCACCTGGTAGACGAACACGGCGGCGAGGCCGATCACCAGCGCCTGTCCGAAGGCGATGAGCAGCGCCGGCACCGTCTTGCCGAGCATGATGAGCGCCGGCGTCAGGGGCGAGACCAGCAGCTGCTCGAAGGTGCCCTGCTCGCGCTCGCGCGCGATCGAGAGCGCCGTCACCACCAGGCTGCCGATGGTGGTGATGATCGCCACCAGCGAAGGCAGCAGGAACCAGCGGTACTCGAGATTCGGGTTATAGCGGTTGCGCAGCACGATGCGGCTCGGTACCGCCCCGCCGGCGGCGCGCGTGCGCTCGTCGGCATAGTCCTGGACGATCGACTGCACGTAGCCGAAGGCGATCTGCGCGCTGTTGGAGCGGCGGCCGTCGACGACCGTCAGCAGCGGTGCGCTCGCGCCCTGCGCCAGCCGCCGCGAGAAGTCGGCCGGAATCTCCACCGCGACCAGCGACTGCTGCTCGTCGATGGTGCGCGTGAGCGCCGCCTGGTCGGTCACCAGATGCACGGTCGGGAACGCCCGCGCGGCGGCGAGACGTTTGACGAGCTCCTGTGCCTCGGCACCGCGGTCGTCGTTGAGGATCGTCAGGGTGGCGTTGCGCACCTCGAGCGTCGCGGCGAACGGAAACAGCAGCAGCTGCAGCAGCACCGGCAGGATCAGCAGCCGACGGCTCTGCGGATCGCGCAGTGCGAGCAGCAGCTCCTTGCGGATCAGTGTGAGGATGCGGCCCAGCATCGCTTCAGTCCAGCCGCCGGCGCGTCCGCAGCGCGCTCAGGCCCAGGAAGAAGGCCGCCGAGGCGGTGAGGAACAGCAGGTCGTCGAGCAGAATCCGGCCGACGAAGCCCGCCTGAAAGAGCGTCTGCAGCGCGCTGATGAAGTAGCGTGCCGGGATGAGGTA
>DASPOP010000406.1:0-3227 GCA_035625955.1 Steroidobacteraceae bacterium
CTCGCCGAGGCCGACGCCGAGCCATTGCCCGCGCCCGATGGCGATCAGCGACTGCGTGAGCTGGAACCCGCTGTGGTAAGGGTCGGCCCAGGGATCGAGGAAGGTGGTGAGGCGGCGCAGCCGGTAGCTCGAGCCGAGCGCCAGCAGCGCGAAGCCGCCCGCGGCGAGCGCCAGCATGGCGAGCACGTAGCGCAGCCGCGCGCCGGCGAGGAACAGCAGGCCGAAGCCGGCGGCGAACAGCACGGTCGCGGCGCCGAAGTCCGGCTCGACCACCAGCAGCGCCGCGGCGAGCGCGAGCAGCGCGAGGGGTTTGGCGAGCCCGGCGAAGCTCGTGCGCAGCTGCTCCTCGCGCCGTACGGCATAGCTCGCGACGTACACCAGCACCAGCACCCGCGCGAGCTCCGAGACCTGAAAGTTGACCGCCGCGAAATGCAGCCAGCGGCGGCTGCCGTTCACCGCGTGCCCGAGGCCCGGCACCAGCACCGCGAGCAGCAGCACGAAGGCCACGGCGAGCAGCGGCACGGAGGCGCGCTCGAGCCACTCGGTGCGCAGCGAGAACACCAATGCCGCGCACACCGCTCCCACCACCACGAGCGCGAGCTGCCGCTCGAGGTAGTAGAAAGGCTGTCCGGTCTCCTGGCCGGCGATCGAGACGGAGGCGGAAGTCACCATGACCAGGCCGAGCAGCGTCAGGGCGAGCGTCACGGCGACGGTGATCGCATCGAGGCGCACGCCGCCGGCACGGCCCGCGGAGCGGGCAAAGCCCATGAGCGGCTCGCGTACCACCGCGCTCATGCCGCCAGCTCCCCGACCGCTGCGGTGAACACCGCGCCGCGCTGCGTGTAGTCGCGGAACATGTCGAGGCTCGCGCACGCCGGTGAGAGCAGCACCGTGTCGCCCGGCTGCGCGGCGCGCGCCGCGGCCCGCACCGCCTCCGGCAGTGTCGCTGCGGTCTCGAGCGTGCACACGCCCGCGAGCGCCCGGGCGATCTGCGCGGCATCGCGCCCGATCAGCACCGTGTGGCGCACCTTGCCGCGAAACGCGGCGGCCAGCGGCGCGAAGTCCTGGTTCTTGCCGTCGCCACCCGCGATCATGACCAGCGGTCCTGCCATTCCGCCGACCGCGGCGAGCGTCGCGCCGACGTTCGTGCCCTTGGAATCGTTGATGTAGGTGACGCCGCGCACCTCCGCCACCCATTGCGAGCGGTGCGGGAGCCCCGGGAATTCCTCCAGCTCCTTCAGCATCGGCTCGAGCGGCAGCTCGAGCGCCTCGCCGAGCGCGAGCGCGGCGAGCGCATTGGCGGCGTTGTGCAGCCCCTTGATCCTCAGGGCGGCCACCGGCAGCAGCGGCGCCGACGCGCGCGTCAGCCACCAGGCGCCCTCGCGCATCGCCACCGCGTAGTCGGCACCCACCGCGGCGCGCAGCGAGAAGCTCAAGGTGCGGCGTGCCGCGCGCGGCATTGCCATCACCAGCGGGTCGTCGAGGTTGACGACCGCGGTGTCGCAGCGGGCGAAGATGCGCGCCTTGGCGGCGGCGTACTCCGCGATCGAAGCGTAGCGGTCGAGGTGATCGGCGCTGACGTTGAGGACGGTCGCGGCGCGGCACGCGAGGTGGGCAGCGGTCTCGAGCTGAAAGCTCGAGAGCTCGAGCACGTAGAGCGCAGTGCCCGGCTTGAGCAGATCCAGCGCCGGCTCGCCCAGGTTTCCCCCGACGCGCACCGCCAGCCCCGCGCGCTGCGCCATGCGTGCGAGCAGCGTCGTGACCGTGCTCTTGCCGTTGGTGCCCGTGATGCCGGCCACCGGCGCATCCGCGGCGCGCGCAAACAGCTCGATGTCGCCCACGATCTCGAGGCCGCGCGCCCGCGCCGCGGCGAAGAACGGTGAGCTGAGCGGGACTCCCGGGGAGGCGACCACGCACAGCGCCTCATCGAGGAGTGCCGCATCGAGGGAACCTAAGCGCACCGGGATGCCGGCATCGAGCGCCGTGAGCGCGGCGAGCTCGGGAGGTGAGGCGCGCGTGTCGGTGACCGCGAGGCGCCAACCCTGAGCGCGCAGATACCGCGCCGCGGACAGTCCGGTGCGGCCGAGTCCCACGATCACGGCATAGGGGCGCTTGTCGGTGAGGCCGGTCATCGCAGTTTCAGCGTCGCCAGGCCCGAGAGCACCAGCAGCAGCGAGATGATCCAGAAGCGCACGATCACCTTGGGCTCCGCCCAGCCCTTGAGCTCGAAGTGATGATGGATCGGCGCCATGCGGAAAATGCGCCGCCCCGTCAGCTTGAAGGAGGCCACCTGCAGGATCACGGAGGCGGTCTCGAGCACGAACACTCCGCTCATCCACAGCACCACCAGCTCCTGCCGCACGATCACCGCGAGCACGCCGATCGCCGCGCCGATCGCCAGCGCTCCCACGTCGCCCATGAAGACCTGGGCCGGGTAGGAGTTGAACCACAGGAACCCGAGCCCGGCACCGGCGAGCGAGGCACAGAACACCAGCAGCTCGCCCGCGCCGCGGATCTCGGGAATCTGCAGGTAGTGGGCGAACACCGCGTTGCCGCTGGCATAGGCAAAGATCCCGAGCGCGGAAGTGACCAGCGCCGCCGGCATGATGGCGAGCCCGTCGAGGCCGTCGGTCAGATTCACCGCGTTGCTCATGCCGACGATCATCAGATAGGCGAGCACGATGAAGCCGAAGGCGGTCAGGGGCGCATGGAAGGTCTTGAAGAACGGCAGGAACAGCGTCGTCTCGGCCGGGTCGGTCGCCGTGTAGTACAGAGTCGCCGCGGTCGCGAGCCCCGCGACCGACTGCCAGAAGTACTTCCAGCGCGCCACCAGCCCCTTGGGGTTGCGCACCACCAGCTTGAGGTAGTCGTCGTAGAAGCCGATCAGGCCGAAGGCGAAGGTGACGGCGAGCACCATCCAGACCAGCCGGTTGGCGGGCTCGGCCCACAGCAGCGTGCTCACCAGCGTCGTGACGAGAATCAGCGTGCCGCCCATGGTGGGCGTGCCGGCCTTCGGCAGGTGGCTCGCGGGACCGTCGTCGCGCACCACCTGGCCGATCTGGTAGCGCGAGAGGCGCGCGATCATCGAGGGGCCGACGATGAGAGAGAGGCCGAGAGCGGAAGCGGTCGCGAGGATCGCGCGGAACGTCAGATAGGAGAAGACGTGCAGGCCGCTGATGCGGCTGGCGAACTGCTGTGTGAGCCAGTACAGCATTCAGTGTCCGCCC
>DASPOP010000407.1:0-7693 GCA_035625955.1 Steroidobacteraceae bacterium
GGACGATCGGCCGCCGCCAGACGCGCTGCAGGTAATCGAGGACCTTGCGGCTACGCTCGAGGTCGAGCCCCCGCCCGTCGGTGGCGCTGTCGTGCACGAGCTCCAGCGTGCCGTCGGTGCGCACGTGCTGCGCCGAGACCACCGGCGCGCCGAAGTTGTATTTGGACGCGAGTATCGCCTCGTGGAGCGAGGTGAGCTCCGGCTCGAGCACCTTGATCTGGCCGTCGCTGCGCGCGCTGTAGCGGAACAGGCCGAGCTCGTCGGCGAGCTCGCGTGTGAGGTGGTTGCGCACGAAGGCGAAGTCGTCGTCCTGCTCCATGATGTGGCGCGCGGCGGCGAGCCCGTCGCGCTCGACGATCTTCTCCCACATGGAGAAGCCGAGGTGATACGGGTTGATGGAGAGCGACACCTGGGCGTCGGCGGCGATCGGCCGCACCACGTCCGAGTGGCACTTGACCGCGTCCACGTATGACTGCTGCGGAATGAAGTCCGCCTCGCGCAGGAGCCGCGCGTGCCAGTACGACGCCCAGCCCTCGTTCATGATCTGCGTGGCGAACACCGGATAGAAATAGAACGACTCCTCGCGCACCGCGAGGAAGATGTCGCGCTCCCAGCTCTCCATCTCCGGGGCGTAGTTCGCCACGAACCACAGCAGGTCCCGCTCCGGGTGCGGCGGCACCGGGGCGCGCTTCCTGGCCTCGGTCGCGCCCGCCGTGATCGGATCGAGCGCCGCGAAGCGCTTGCGGAAAGTGTCGTCGGCGAGGACTTTCGGCTCCTCGAGATAATCCGGGTAGCGCTCGCGGCGCAGCGACTGATCGATGTCGATGTGCTGCTCGAGGGCGAGCGCCGCATCCAGCACCGTCTCGACGCGCTGCGCGCCGTGGGTCTCGATGATCTGCTGGATCTGGCGGGCGTGATTGGCGGCGTGCTCGACGATGTGCTCGCTCACCTGCTCCTGGCAGCGGCGGAACAGCAGATTGTTGCGCGAGAAGTCGGCATGCCCGAGCACGTGCGCGGTCACCAGGATGTTCTCGGCGAGCCCGTTGCTGGCGGCGAGGTAGGCGTGGCCGGGGTTGCCCGGGAACACCACCTCGAAGAGCCGCGAGTGCCCCATGCGGCGCTGGATGAGCTGGTAGATGTAGCGCACGCCGAACGACCAGTGCGGCATGCGCACCGGCAGCCCGTAGACCGCGATCTCCATCATGAAACTGTCGGGGACGGCCTCGAAGTCGACCGGGTGGAAAGCGAGCCCCGAGCGGCTGGCGAGTTCCTCGATGCGCCGGATGTAATCGTGCCAGTCGCTGCTCATGGGTCGGCACGCGTCATTTGTCGGCCGGAGTCTGCGTCTCGGCCGAGAAGAAGTGCCGCACCGCGCCCCACACGTCGTCGAAATCGTTGAGCGCGTAGCTGCCGGCGGTGATCCCGGCGCCGGCGAGCTCGGCCCAGAGCTTCCCGGTCTCGGTGGCGAGCTGGCGCGAGAGTCCCGAGGATACCTCGACATAGCCGGTGAAGCAGGTATCGGCGGCGACCGAGGCGAGCGCCGCGCGCGCGTCCGCCGCATCGCTCACCGAATTGTCGCCGTCCGAGGCATAGAAGAGATAGAGGTTGCAGCGGCCGGGGTTGTAGCGCGCATCGATGATCTCGCGCACCTTGAGAAGCCCGGTCGAGGTCACGGTGCCGCCGGTCCCCGACACCTGGAAGAATTCCGGCTCGTTGAACTCCCAGGCCTCGGTGGTGTGTGCCACGAACACGGTCTCGAGCGAGCGGTACTCGCGCCGCAGTCCCTGCACCACCCAGAAGATGAAGGTCTTGGCGAGCTTGCGGTCGCGGTCGGACATGCTGCCCGACACGTCGAGCATGAAGAACACCACCGCGTGGATCGCCGGTTGCTTGCGCCGCGCCAGCTGCCGGAAGCGCAGATCCTCGTCGGTGAAGGTCGGGGTGGCGCCCGGCGCCCCGCGCCGCTTCACCAGCTCCTTGAAGGAGCGGCGCCGGTCGAGCCGTGAGCGCGCGCCGCGGCGGTCCCAGCCCTCGCGGGTCCAGTCGGTCTCGTCCGACGGCCCGACGCGCGCCTTGAGATTAGGAAGCTTCATCTCCTCCCACAGCCAGTCGACGATGTCGTCGACCTTGAACTCGAGCAGCAGCTGCACTTCGCCTTCGTCGCGCCCGCCCGCGCCCTTCTCGCCGGGGCCCTGCTGCTGCGAGGGATCGGAGAACACATCGCCCGGTTTGGCCTTGCCCTGGCCGGCGCCCTGGCTCTCCTCGGGACGACGCAGGCGGAAGTGATAGTGCTCCAGCATGCGCACCGGCACACGCACGGTGCGCGCGCCGTCGTTGATGACTTCGCCGCCGGCGATTATCTCCGGCAGGTTGGCGCGCACTGCCTCGCGCACCTTCTCGTCGTGGCGCAGCCAGTCGCGGGCGCCACGCGAGAACAGCTCGTACCATTTTGCGGCGCTCAGCGGGGGTTGCCCGCCGGGGTTGCTGCTGCCGCCCTCCTCTTCCATGGTAGTACTGGTACTCCTTTTTCCCCGGTGGCGCTACTCCTGCGCGAGCAGCGTCGTGACGTAGCTGAGCGCTTCCTTGGCGCTGTGCTCGTCGTAGCCGTATTCGCTCACCAGCCGCTGCTGCACCACCGAGATCTTCTGGCGCGCATCCTCGTCGGGACGCGCGGTCGAGGTCACCAGCCGCAGCACATCGCGGCGCTCCTCGAACAGGTACTGCTCGATCGCCTCGCGCATGCGCGCATGGCTCGCGAGCTTGAACTTCTCGCCGGCCTTGAACGCCACCATCGCCTTGCGCACCACTTCCTGGCGGAACGACAGCTTGCCGGAGTCCGATACCTTGATCTTCTCCTCGACCGAGCGCAGGAAGCGCTCGTCCGCCGCGCGGGTCTCGCCGGTGATCGGGTCGGTGACCTGGCGGTGATCGAGCGAGGCCTCGACCTCGTCGAGATACTTCTCGAGCAGCTGCTGCGCCTCCTCCTCGAAGGAAGCGAACATCGCCCGGTGCACGTCCTCTTTCACCCAGCGGTTGTAGAACTCCTTGCGCGCCGTGACCAGATGATCGATCCAGGCCTTCTTCTGCTTGGCGTCCATGCGCGCATCGCTCTCGATGGCGTCCTTGAGCGCCAGCAGCAGCTCCATGCTGGTCAGGCTGTGGGTGTTGCCGCGGGTGATGGCGTTGGAGATCGCGTTGATGACGAAGCGCGGGCTGACTCCCGTCATGCCCTCCTCGGGCGCCTCGGTGCGCAGCCGCTGCGCCTCGTTCTCGGGCATGCCCTCGACCGCCTCGCCGGCATAGAGCCGCAGCTTCTTGCCGACGTCGAGTCCCTCGCGCTCGGGCTTCACCAGGCGGGTCAGGATGGCGAACACCGCCGCGAGATTGAGCACGTGCGGGTCGAGGTGCACGTTACGGAACGCCGGCGCGCCCGATACCAGCTTCTGGTAGATGCGCGACTCGTCGCGATAGGAGAGCGCATAGGGGATCTTGATGATCACCATGCGGTCGAGCAGCGCCTCGTTCTCCTTCTCCTGCAGGAACTTGTGGAACTCGGCGAGGTTGGTATGGGCGAGGATGGTCTCGTCGAGGTGAATCAGCGGGAAGCGCGACACCTTGACGTTCTTCTCCTGGGTGAGGGTCAGCAGCAGGTAGAGGAACTCGCGCTTGACCTTGAGGATCTCGATCATCTCGAGCACGCCGCGGCTGGCGGCGTACACCGCGCCGGACCATGACCAGGCGCGCGGGTCGCCCTCGTCGCCGATCTGCGCGACCTTGGCGAGGTCCACCGAGCCGACGAGATCGGCGATGTCCGCCGTCGTGGGATCGTGCGGCGCGTAGGTGCCGATGCCGACGCGCGAGGCCTCGGCGAGGAACACGCGCTCGACCGGCACGCGCACGAAGTCGCCCTCGTACTCGCGCTCGACGAAGTCGCGCGCCCAGGGCGAGAGCTCGCCCTGCACGGTGATGCCGTAGCGCTGGCGGAACTCGGCGCGCAGGCTGGTGGGAATGAGGTTGAGCGGATTCTCGCGCAGCGGCGAGCCGCGGATCGCGTAGAGCGCGCCCTCGTCGGTGCGGCTGTACTCCTCGAGCCCGCGCTTCAGCAGAATCGCGACCGTGGACTTGCCGCCCGAGGGCGGGCCGAGCATCAGCAGCAGGCGCCGGCCGACGTCGGAGCCCGCAGCGGCGGCCTTGAAGTAATCGACCACGCGCGACAGCGGCTCGTCGATGCCGAACAGCTCGTGCTTGAAGAGCTCGCGCGCGCGCACGTTCTCGGCGGCGTCGGTGGAGGCCGAGCGGCCGTGCCAGCGCAGCATGTCCCAGATGTATTCGTGGCTCGAGCGCGCCAGCGCGCTCTGGTTGGTCGGCAGAATGTTGGCGAGGAAATCGCCGAAAGTGCCTTCCCAGCGCTGCGCGCGGTGCAGCCGGCTGAAGGAACTCAGAGTGTCGATGAAGGTGGCGTTTGTGCCGTGAGATTCCGGGTCAGCTCCGAGTGGTCGCATCGTCCTTACCCTCCGTTGAGCTCTGCAGTCACCAATCCCTGGATCCGGCGCTCGCGCGCCCGTCCCGCCTGGGTCTTAACTTAGTCCCAACGCCCCCCACAAAAAGTGACGGCCTTCCGATCCTCGTGGACTGATTACGTTAAGAGTGTCACAGCAACGGATTGTTCACACCAGAGGCTCAGGCCGCCAGCGCGCGAGGCGCAGCGTGGCGTCCGGCACGGCTGCGGCGGCTTAAGTGGCTGATTGCAAAGCTTGCCGGGCCCGTCGAGCCCTCGCCCGCGCGCGGGGTGCACGGACGTGGGAAATTTTGCGGCGGCGGTGCTTTCCGGGGGCGCCGCCCGCGGCCCCACGCGTCGTCCGCCAGCATTGCCGCGGGCTGCCGGGCGCGGCCGCCGGCGAAGCGAGCGGTGGCTCTGACTTTGGGCATCGCCGTCGCCGCCTCCCGACGTGCCCTGTCGTTATTGTGAACTGACGCACTGCGCCTGTTCCTACGCTACATATCCTCCATCGGCGAGGAGTTGCGCGCTGCGGATTTGAGTGATCGCGGCGACCTCACTTCACGGACGGAGGGAACTCTTCTGCTTCGTCAGTGACAGCGAATAGGGTGGGAGACACGCCACGTGGCCAGTGCAGTATCCAGATCATCGCGTAGTCCCGCCGCGGCGACGCCCGCGAGCGCCGCCGGCGCTGCGCCAGCCGCACAGCCTTCGGTCGACGTCACCGCCATCACCAGCCGCGACGATTTTCTGCTCGAGCTCGGTCAGGCGCTGGCCGGTCAGGCTTCCATCCGGCCCGTGGATTCGGTCGCCGCCGCGCTCGAGAGCCTCGCCTCCCCCGCCAGGCGCGGCCAGGCGCTGATCATCGATGCGCTGCATGTGAACGAGGTTCGCCCGGCGGTCGATACCGTGCAGGGCCGCGCCCCGCACGCCGTGATCCTGGTATTCGTCGCCGCGGCGCTCGAGCGGCAGGTGGCCGCGGCCGTCAAGGGCTCGAAGGTCTTCGCGGTTCTCCCCTCCTCGCCGGTCGATGTGCGCAAGACTCACGCGGTGTTCGCCGGCGTGATCGAGGAAGCGGCCGCCCGCAGGGCACCGGTGGCGCCGGCAGCGACGCCCGCTCCGGCCGCCGACTTCGAGCTCGAATCCACACGCAGCGCCGCCGCCCTCAAGGTTGCGGGCATGAGCGGCGGCAAGGGCCGCCTGGTTCTGATCGCCGGCGCGTTGGCGGCAGTCGCGGCGCTGGCGGCCGGCGCGTGGTTCTTCGCCGGCAGCAACCGCGCGGCGCCGGTCGAGGCGCCCGCCGTACAGCCCCCGGGGACGCCCGCGGCGACGCCGGCGGCCGCGCCGGCCGAGGCACCGGAAGCCGTGCTCCCGCCCACGCCGAGCGCGGACCTGTCGATCGTGCACGGCAAGGTGGACGAGCTGCTCGAGAAGGCGCGTCTCGCCATACGGGAGCGGCGCTACACCGAGCCCGCCGGTGACAACGCCCTGCTCTACTACCGCTCCGCCGTCGCGGCCGATGCCGCCAACGGCGAGGCCCGCGACGGTCTGCAGCGCGTCGCCGGCGTGCTCGCCGGCCGCTTCGATGAGTCGCTCAACGCCGGCCGGCTCGAGGAGGCGGCGCAGAACCTCGCCAACTTCAAGGCGGCGGTGCCCGACGATCAGCGCGTCGCGCAGCTCGGCGCGCGGCTCGCCAATACACAGATCGGCAAGGCCGTCGCCGACGGCAACCTCGAACGCGCCGCCGCGCTCTTCAAACAGGCGCAGCAGGCGGGCGTGCTGCCGGCCGAGCAGCTCGCCAAGTGGAAGAGCGAGCTGGCGCGGCACCAGGACGACGTCAGGGCGCAGCACCTCGCGGGCCTGGTCGAGGAGCGGGTCCACGACGGCAGGCTGGTGGACCCCGCGGACGACAGCGCCAGGTACTACCTGCGCCAGCTGCTCTCGGCGTATCCGTCGAGCTCCAACACGGCGCGCGCCCAGCACGCCCTGGCGGGCGCCTACATGCGCAAGGCGCGCGACGCCGGGATCGCCAGAAACAGCGCCGAACAGGAACGCTGGCTCAACGAGGCGCGTGCCGCCGGCGTATCGGCCGCCGACATCAGCGCCTTCCAGCACGACCTGGCCGGCGCCCAGGCCAAGGCCGCCCACGCCGAAGGCGACCGCCTGGCACAGCTGGCGCGCGAGCGCCTGCGCGACGGCCGCCTCACCGATCCCGCTCAGGACAGCGCCGCGTATTACCTGACGCAGCTGCAGTCGGCCGATCCGGAAAACACGGGGCTCGCGACGGCGAGCCGCGACCTCGCGAAGCTGCTTCTCGACCGCGCCCGCGCCAGCCTGCAGGCCGGCAAGAGCGCCGATCAGGACCTCGCGCAGGCGCGCCGCTTCGGGGCCGAGCCCAAGGACATCCAGGCCGTGCAGCAGCTCGCCGCCGGCAAGGCCGGGGCGAATGTCGATCCGGCGACCCTCGCCGCCAGTCTCAAGCCGGTAAAGAGCGTGCCTCCCGAGTATCCGCAGAGCGCCCTGGCGAAGGGCGTCTCGGGCAGCGTGCTGCTGTCCTTCACCGTCGATGTCAAGGGCAACACCAGCGACGTGCAGGTGCTGCAGTCGACGCCCACGGGTGTGTTCGACCACGCCGCGGTGAACGCAGTGCGGCGCTGGAAGTATGCGCCGGTGATCGTCAATGGCGCCGCGGTCGAGGTCCCGGCCAGGACGCTGGTGCGTTTCGAGCTGCCGAAGCAGTAGAAACAGGAGATCTTCTGATGACCCTGAGCGGCACCGAACGTCGTCGCCAACTCGTCACCGCCGCCGTGGGCACGGTGCTCACGCTCGTCATGGGCGCGGTGCTGTTCGTCGGCTTCCGCCTCGCCACGCAGATGCGCGGCAACATCGCCGCGCTGCAGACGGCGAGCGCGCTGCAGAACTACCCCGACGACATCACCCAGCAGCTCACCTCGTTGCGCGACCGGCTCGAGGCGCGCGCCTACTCCGGCCAGGCGCTCGAGGACCTGCAGGGGACCGTGCGTCGCTTCGACCGGCAGCTGAAGGAGCTCAACGCCGGCGGCAACGTCCACTCGACCGAGCTCACCCGCGCCCTGCAGCTGTGGCACGAGTACGGCCCGGTGATCGAGCCGGTGGTGTCCTTCAACGGGCAGCCGTACATCGACTCCGACAGCTCGGGGAGCTCCCTGTCGCGCG
>DASPOP010000408.1:0-9107 GCA_035625955.1 Steroidobacteraceae bacterium
GCCAGCCCCGCAGGCCCCCGAAGAGGATGCGGCACAGCACCAGCAGGCCGAACGCCTGCCAGTAGCCGATCACCGGACCGTGGAACAGCGGCGGCACCAGGTCGTTCCACAGCACCATCACCGCCCAACTGAAGAGCGCGATGAACACGATCACGGCGGCCGCGATCGCCACTGCTTTCGCAGCTCCCCTCACCACCCAACCTACCCGGCTTCTCACGACTCTCTCCTCATGCTCATTCGGTCAGCCAGTCCTCGTATACCGCCTGCAGCCGCTCGCGCAGCTGCAGCACCGCATAGCGCTTGCGCGACAGCAAGGTGTTGATGCTCTCGCCCGAGCGCTCGGCGAGCTCGCGGAAGGTGAGCCCGTCGAGCTCCTGCGCGATGAACACTTCGCGCTGCTCGCGCGGCAGCTCCTCGAGCGCCGCCTCGATCTCATCGAGGAGCAGCGCGCGCATCGCCGCGGTCTCCGGCGTGCCGTCCGCGGCCGGCAGCAGCTCGTCCAGCACCCGCGCCCCGTCCGCGCCGCCGGCGGCATCCGCCAGCCGCTCCGGTCGCTTCTTGCGGAAGCGGTCGATGATCCGATTGCGCGCTACCCGCATGAGCCATGCGCCGATCTGCTCCACCGGCTGCGCCAGGCGCTCCGCCGCGACCAGCTCGTAGAGCGCCTCCTGCAGGATGTCCTCGGCCTCGGCGGCGTCGTCGATACGGCGGCGGATGAAGGCGAGAAGACGCTGGCGCTCACGCAGCACGACGGCGGTGAGTTGCTCCTTCTGACTCATCGCGACACTGATCCCGGCGGCGTCCATCTCCAATGAGGAGAGACGATTGGATGGGCGCCGATATTGTGGCGGGGTTAGGTCCCGCCGCCGCCCGCGGCCTGCACGGCGAGAGTTCCCGAACGGCCCGCGACGCTCCCGGCGGCGATGCTGTGGTGCGGCAAAGCGCCGAAGTCCAGCCGTCCGGCATAGGCCGCAAGATCCGTCAGGAGCGCTCCACGCGCCCTCCAGGCCTTGAGCAGCCGCTCGAAAGCCCCGAGGTAGGCGCCGCCCTCGAGCTCGGCGTGGAGCGTGAAGACGTGGTCGCGGCCGCCGTCGCCATCGGTGAGGGCGAGCAGATGGTCCACGGGATCCTCACCCGCGAGATCCTCGCGGCCAATGAGCTCATCGAACGTCGGCAAAGTGGTCGGCAGCTGCGGCACTTTGGCGCCGCCCCCCTCGACGAGCGGCAGGAACGGCCCGGTGCCCCGGGTGTCGGAGGCATAGCGGAATCCCAGCTCCTCCTCGAGTGCCGGAACGTAGCGATTCATCTGCCACCCGGCAGCGCCGTGTACCTCCGGCGCACGTCCGAAGATCTCGGTGAACTCCTGCCGGGCGAGCGCGAGCTCGCGGCGCGTCCACGGCTCGCTCGCACCGGCGACACCGTCCTGCCAGCGAATGTGGTCCCAGGTGTGGACCCCCACCTCGAAGCCTCGCTTAGCCGTGTCCTGCATGAAGGCGCGGCAGCGCCGCCCGATATGCGGCCCCGGCAGCAGCACGCCATAGAGCAGCGTCTTCACGCCGTAGTGCTCGACCACGGAGGTGCGCTTCACCTTGCCGAGGAAGCCGCGCCGGAATACGCGCTTGATGGCCCGGCCGGTGTGATCGGGACCCAGGCTGAAGAGAAAGGTTGCGCGGGCGTCGAGCCTCTCGAGGAGGTCCGCGAGCCGCACCGCGCCCTCGCGCGTGCCGCGGTAGGTGTCGACGTCGACCTTGAGGGCGATGAGCGCCACAGCGTCAGGCGGGCGTCAGGCGAGCGGCGCGGGCTGCGAGCTCAGCACCCGTGAGAGGCGCGGGAAATCGACCGGCCCGCCTGCGTTCACCGCGCTGAGCAGCTGCAGCACTCCGCCACCGCCGCAGGCGGCGTACAAGCCGCCGTCGGCCCCGAACAGCCAGGCGCCGGCCCGCGGCGCGCGCCGCTCGGTGAGGCGCGTGCGGTGGATGTCCCAGCGCTCGCCGCCGACCTCGGCAAACGCCCCGGGGAACGGCGGCGCGACCGCGCGCACCAGGTCGTGAATCTCCCGCGCCGGGCGCGACCAGTCGATGCGGCCGTCCTGCGGCGTGCGCCGCCCGAAGTACTGCCCCGGGAGAACCGTTTGCGGCCGCCGCGCCGCGGTGCCCGCGATCAGCTTCGGCAAGGAGCGCGCGAGGATGGTCTCGGCGGCGACCGTGACTTTGGCGAATACCTCGCGTGCGTCATCGTCGGCGAGGATGGGAACGGCGAGCTGGTCGACGATGTCGCCCGCGTCCGCCTGCTCCACCATGTAGTGGAGCGTCGCACCGGTCTCGCTCTCGCCCTTCAGGATCGCCCAGTTGACCGGCGCCCGCCCCCGGAACTTCGGCAGCAGCGATCCGTGCATGTTCAGGGCGCCGCGGCGCGCGCTCGCGAGCAGCGCGGCGGGCAGCAGCGAGCGGTAGTAGAAAGAGAACAGGAAATCCGGCTCGAGGGCGCGGAGGCGTGCCTCGAGCTCCGCCGTTGCGGCGCTCGCGGGTGCGACACACGCGAGCCCGTAGTCGGCGGCGGTCTCGGCGACGCTGGCGTACCAGCGGTTCTCCCCGGCATCGTCGGTTACGGTGACGACGAGCGGGATCTCCACTCGTGCGGACAGCAGCGCCTTGAGGCAGCGGACTCCGACGTCGTGATAGGCGAAGACGACGGCCTTCGGGCCGCTCACTCCTGCGCTCCCCGCGCGCGCGGCAGTGGCGGCGGCAGCGCCGTGACCTCAGCGCCGAGGTCGGGACGAGCCTCGCGCAGCTGTGCGGGCTCGGCATCCCCGCCGAGCACCGCCGCGATCGTGTAGCGCGGCCGCTGGCGCACCTGCTCGTAGATGCGGCCGACGTATTCACCGACCACACCGAGCCCCAGGAGCGCCATGCCGATCAGAAAGAAGGCGATGCCGAACAGCGTGAACACGCCCTCGGCCTCCGGGCCCATGACCAGGCGGCGGATCGCCAGGTAGGCGACGAAGGCGAGCGACAGGAACGCGATGACGATCCCCGCCATGGAGAAGAACTGCAGCGGCGCCACCGAGAAGCCGGTCATCAGATCGAAGTTGAGGCGGATGAGGCGCAGCAGCGAGTACTTCGACTGCCCGACGGTGCGCTCAGCGTGCCCCACCTCGATCTCGACCGGGTGGCGCGCGAACGTATAGGCGAGCGCCGGCACGTAGGTGCTGACCTCGGTGCAATGGTTGACCGCATCGATGACGCTGCGGTGATAACCCCGCAGCATGCAGCCCTGGTCGGTGATGCGGATCGAGGTGGTGCCCTCGCGCAGCCGGTTCATGAGGCGCGAAGCCGCCTTGCGCCACAGCACGTCCTGGCGCCGCACGCGGATCGTGCCGACGTAGTCCGCGCCCGCGTCCATCGCCGCCACCAGCTTAGCTATCTCCTCGGGCGGATTCTGCAGGTCCGCATCGAGAGTGATGACGTAGTCGCCGCGGGTATAGGTGAAGGCGGCGAGAATCGCGCGATGCTGGCCGGCGTTGCGCGCCAGCACCACCACCCGCGTCACATCCGGCCGCCGCTGGTACTGCTCGCGCAACTCCGCCACCGAGCCATCCTTGCTGCCGTCGTCGACGAACACCACCTCGTAGCTGCGCCCGAGCGCATCGAGCGCCCGGTACAGCCGCTCGAACAGCAGCGGCAGGCCGTCCTCCTCGTTGAAGACCGGAATCACCACCGAAACCGCCGGGTTCATCGCTTGGCCGCTCCGCGCACGACGTCGTTGACCGCCTTCACGACCCGCTCGACGTCGGCAATCTCCATTGCCGGGAACAGCGGCAGCGTGACGGTCTCGCGGCCGATGCGCTCGGCGTTGGGAAACTGTCCTTCGCGGTAGCCGAGCGCGCGGTAGGCGCTGAAGGTGTGGATCGCCGGGTAGTGCACGCCGACACCGATGCCGCGCTCCCGCATCGCCTCGATGAAGGCGAGCCGCGTGATCGACAGCGACTCGAGCGGCAGCAGCGGCGTGAATACATGCCAGCTGTGCCCCTCGTCGCCCCGCTCCGGCAGCCGCAGCGGCGCGTCCTGCTGCCACAGCTCGAAGTAGCGCGCCACCAGGGCGCGCCGCCTGGTGTTGAATTCCTCGAGGCGCTTCAGCTGCCCGAGGCCGACCGCCGCCGCGACGTCCGACAGGTTGCACTTGCCGCCGGCCAGCAGCGTATCGAAGGAGTCGGGACCGGACTTCAGCTGCCCGTGCCAGCGATGCAGCTCGATGCTGCGCAGCTCCGCCGCCGAGCCGCCCGAGATCGCCCCGCCCTCGATGGTGGTGATGTTCTTGTTCGGATGGAAGCTGAAGACCACCAGATCGCCGAAGCTGCCGATGCGCTGGCCGCGCCACGACGAGCCGATCGCGTGCGCGGCGTCCTCGATGACGCGCAGCCGGTGGCGGCTGGCGATCGCGTAGAGCCGCTCCATGTCGACCGGCATCCCGGCGAAGTGCACCGGCATGATGGCGCGGGTGCGGGGCGTGATGGCCTCCTCCACCTGCGCCAGGTCGAGGTTGCGCGAATCGAGGCCCACGTCGACGAACACCGGACGCGCGCCCACCCGTACGATCACATTGGCGGTGGCGACGAAGCTGAGCGCCGGCGTGATCACCTCGGCCCCGGGGCCGATCCCGCAGGCGAGCAGCGCGATCTCGAGCCCAGCGGTCGCCGAGGTCTGGGTGCGCACCGGCCGTCCGCCGAGATAGTCGCTCAGCGCGCTCTCGAGCGCCGCCACCTTCGGCCCGCTCGCCAGCCAGCCGGAGCGCAGCACCTCGGCCACCGAAGCGATCGTCTCCTCGTCGATCGAGGGACGGGTGAACGGCAGGAATCTTTCCACGGTTTTCGCCGAATCGTTCATGAGCGTGACACCACCACGACCCCCAGCACGATGATGGCGATGCCCCCCACGCGCTGCAGGTTGGGCACCTCGCCGAGCAACCACCACGCGAGCCCGATGTTGATCACGTAGCCCAGCGACAGCAGCGGGTACGCCTGGCTCACCGGGACGCGCGACAGGCCCACCAGCCACACGATGACACTCAAGCCGTAGGCGCACAATGCATACCAGAGCGAGGGCACCGCGAGCAGCTCGAGCCCGCGCCGGAGCACGCCGCTGTCGGTGGCGATGAGGGGTCCCGTTACCCGGGTTGCGGCCTTGAGCCCGAGCTGCGCCAGCGCGTTCAGCAGCACGCCACAGAACAGAATGGAGAAATCACTGAGTTTCACAGACGACTCACTGCGACGGTGTAGTTATCGGCGGCGATCACACGCCCGGGAAACCCCTGGCGCCGCCAGGAATCCCAGATCCCGGGGTCGAAGAATGCCACGGCGTCGTGGCTGGCGCCCCAACGGGCCTTGAAGGCCTCGACGCTCAGGTCCTGCCTGCCGGGCTCGGCCTGCAGGCCGAAGGCGAGCTCACCCTGATAGTCGACCAGCGTGAGGAGGCGGCCGAGGTAGGGGGAGACCGTCTCGCGGTATTGCCCGACACTATATAGAGCGGTCTGCGGTCCCACCGACGGGCGCGCCGCGGCGACCAGGTCGCGTGCCGACCGCGCCGGCGGAATGACCGCGTAAGCGCACAGCAGACACTGCCAGGCCAGGATCGCCGCCACGGCGCTCGCCAGAGCTGCGCCCGTGGCGGGCAGCCACGCGCGGCGCAGCGTCGCCACGACTCCCGCCACCGCGACGGCGCTGCCGGCCACGGCCCAGGCGACCGCCTCGTGGGGCACGAAGCTGTTGCGCCGCGCGCTATAGATGAGGAGTCCCGCCGCAACCAGCATGATGAGGCCGGCGCCGATGCGCGCGGCCCCTGCGGCGAACCGCGCCGGCTCGGCGGCGTGTGCGCCGGCGAGCGCCGCCAGCACCGGAAACATCGGCAGGATGTAAGGGGCGAGCTTCGAGCCCGACGCCGAGAAGAACAGCAACGTCATCACCGCGAAGATCAGCAGGAACCTGCGCGCTTTGAAGCCGGTGTCCGCAGCCGGCGCTTCGCGCCAGGCGCCTCCCGCAGCGCGCGTGAGCGGCACCACCCACGGCAGGACCCCGAGCAACAGCAGGGGCAGAAAGTACCACCAGGGCTCTACCCGCTGGTGCACCGTGGTGAGGAAGCGGGCGAAATGCTCGTGCACGAAGAAGAAGCCGGCGAAGCCCGGGTTGCGCAGCGAGACCGCGACGAACCACGGCGCGGCGAGCGCGAGCAACAGCGGCAACCCGATCGCCGCGTGCAGCCGCCTCCAGGGGCGCGCGTCGCGCTCCAGCAGCGTGTAGACGATCAGCGCGCCTCCGGCCAGCACCCCGACCACGATGCCCTTGGAGAGCACCGCGAGCGCCGCCGCCGCCCAGGCCGTCAGCATCCAGTTTCGCTCCGCCCTCGATGCCGGCGCCGCGGTTTGTGCGCGGGTGAAAGCGAACACCGCCGCCGTGAGAAAGAAGGTCAGCCCCGCATCGAGCAGATTGAGGTGCCCCACGATGAGAAAGTAGGGACTCACGGCGAGCGCCGTGAGCGCCGTGAGGGCCGCGGCGCCCCCGAACAGCGCCTGCGTCCAGGCGAAGGTCAGCGCCAGACAGCCGAACGCCAGCCCGACCGACCACAGACGTGAGCTCCATTCGGAGAGCCCCGCGACCGAATAGACGGCGGCGGTCGTCCAGTACTGCAGCGGCGGCTTCTCGAAATACTTCAGGCCGTCGAAACGCGGCGTGACGAGGTCGCCGCTCGCGAGCATCTCGCGGGGGATCTCGGCGTAGCGGCCCTCGTCGGGATCGAGCATGGGGCGCAGCGGCGAGGTCGCGAGCCAGGCCGCCGCCAGCAGGATCCACGCAAGCCACTTCGAGCCGGGCTCGATGCGCGCTTGCCCCGCCTCGCTCGCCAACTAGGTCCCGGAGAGGAGCGCCGCGGCGCGCGAGCCGAAGCCTTCCTGCTTCACGTAGTAGTCGATCGTGCGCCGCATGGCGGTGTCCATGTCGGTCTTCGGCTGCCAGCCGAGCTCGCGCCTGGCCGCCTCGATGTTCGGCACGCGCACCTGGATGTCCTGGTAGTACTTGCCGTAGTACTCGCCCGCCGAGACGTCGATGATCTCGGTGGCGCGGGCGTTGTCGCGCAGGATCGGAAACTCCTGGGCGATGCGAATGGTGCGTTGCGCGAGGTCGCGGATGGAGATGCAGTTGCCGGGGTTGCCGATGTTGAAGATGCGCTGGCTGGCACGCCGGTTCTGGTTCTCGAGGATGATCAGCAGGCACTCGATGGCGTCGTCGATGTAGGTGAAGGAGCGCTTCTGACTGCCGCCGTCGACCAGCTTGATCGGCTTCTTGTAGAGCACGTTGGACAGGAACTGGGTGAAGACCCGCGAGCTGCCCTCCTTGGGCTCCTCGGGATTGTCGAGGTTGGGGCCGATGAAGTTGAACGGCCGGAACAGCGTGTAGTCGAGGTTGTCGCGCACTCCGTAGGCGTAGATGACGCGGTCGAGCATCTGCTTCGAGCAGGCGTAGATCCAGCGCTGCTTGTTGATCGGGCCGTACACCAGCGGACTCGACTCCTCATCGAGCACCGAGTCCGGCGACATGCCGTAGACCTCGGAGGTCGAGGGAAATATCAGCCGCTTGCCGTACTTGACGCACTGGCGCACCACGGCGAGGTTGGCCTCGAAGTCGAGCTCGAACACTCTCAGCGGATGGGTCACGTACTGCGCGGGATTCGCGATCGCCACCAGCGGCACGATCACGTCGCACTTCTTGACGTGGTACTCGACCCATTCCCTGTTGATGGTGATATCGCCTTCGACGAAATGAAAACGATCGTTCCTGGGCAGATCCCCGAGTTTGTTGTCCGTGAGGTCCATGCCGTAGACCTCCCAGTCCTTGGTGCGCAGGATCGCATCGGTCATGGCGCTGCCGATGAAGCCGTTCACTCCGAGAATCATGATCTTCAGTGCCATAAGCGTCCTCGCCCGCCGCGCTCACTTCGCGCGCCATAAAGCAAATAATTCTAACATTATTCTCATCTTAGAGCCGTTTTCGGCACGGCGCGCGGCACTCAGGGACAGCTCGCCGCCGCCGCGCTGATCCCCGCCTCGCGCGCGCGCTGGCAGAACGCCGCCACCTGCGTGCTCTTGAGAGTGTTCCAGTCCGCGAGCTGCGTCCCGAGCCGCGCGTGCATGCCGGCGTAGGTCTCGGTCTCCTGCTGGTTGGGTGCGGTGTCGGCGTCGTCGAGCAGCTGGCTGAAGGAATAGATCTGCTCGTTCAGCATGCCCGGAAAGTTGAGGTTGGCTTCCGAGCCCTTGATGTTGACCTGTATCAGCACCGCCTCGATCTTCGAGGCCGCCGCCGCGAGCCTGGCACCGTCGGCCTCGAGAGCCGCGCCCTGTGGTTTACCCTTCGCCTTCCCGGATAACGCGCTGATGCCGGTCCTCACCGCGCGAATCTCGTTGACCGCACGATGCAGCGCGTCCTGATCGTGGTAAACCTCCATGGCGAGGTCGAACTTCTGCCTGAGGCCCGCGAGCGCCGATCCCCGGTCGCGCGGATCGGCGGAGATGGTGAGCGGTGCGCTCTGCGTCTTACCGCCGTAACCGAGGCGCAGCGTGTAGGCGCCCGGCAGCACGATCGGCCCGCGGGGCGGCAATCCCGCGTAGAAGGCGTCCGGAATCTGCACCGGATCGTCATAGCGCAGATCCCACACGAAGCGGTTCATCCCCTTGAGCGCCGGCAGCGTGTCGACCGGCTGGATCAGATCCGGCCATTCCGGCGGCTGCTTCGCCCCCTTCTGTTTGGCGCTCGAGAGATGGCGCACCACCTTGCCCGAAGCGTCCACGATCTCGAGGGTCACCGGGCCTGCGGGGGTCGCCGCCAGGTAGTAATCGATGAGCACACCGGCCGGCGGGTTCTGGCCCGACGGCGGGCGCTTGTCGACCGCGTCGGGATAATAGAGCCGATAACCGGTCGCCGGCGCGTAGAGCCACGACCCCGCGGTGGCGGCAGCGGCCCCGACCTGACGCAACGGCGTCACGTCGTCGAGGATCCAGAAGGAGCGGCCGTGGGTGGCGATCGCGAGATCGTCGCCGCTCACGGCCAGGTCGTGAACCGGGGA
>DASPOP010000409.1:0-7021 GCA_035625955.1 Steroidobacteraceae bacterium
CATGCTTCAGTAGGCGCTCAAGCGTCTTCCAGCTTGGGCTGGTGGCCCCGCTTTCAATGCGTGCAATTACCGACTGCGACGTGTGCGCTCGCCGCGCGAGGGCGCGCTGTGTGAGGCCCGCAGCTTTCCGTGCCGACAGTAGCAGGCGTGCAGATCCAGCCATGCAGCCAATGATAGCTGAAAAGCTATCGACACACTCGCCGGTCATCGTCAATAATAGTTATATTTATCAATTGACTACGTGAAGCTGAGCCTTTCAAGGCGGTGGCAGGGTTCGAATCCCCTTGGGGACGCCAACATAGTTAATGACTTAATTACGCCGCAGAGCGGTCCAGGACCTTACGGCCGAGGTTCGGGTAAGTTCCTGCGGGTAAGTTCCCGCCGGCGACGTAGTCATGTGAGCTAGCATCGATCCCGCATGCGACTCTCAGTTTCTCAGGAACAGCGCACCGAAGGGACGCGCCGCTGGTTGCATCTCACTGAGACGACGGACGGTCGTCCGCTAGACGTTTATTTTGATTTCATCGGCGAGTCGTTTCCGGAGCCATCGGTGCTGGATGGCTTCGTCAATGCCGTCATTTTTCATGCCATGGGCTCCAGGCAGGACATCCATGTCGATGGCCGGATGACCCGATCGGCATTGCTCAATCTGGCGCTCTTTCAGGAAGCATGGTGCCGCTGGAAGCCGGAGGTCTACCAACCGGTCAGGATCGAACCGCTGTCGATCACCGATGATCCTCCGCGCGCGCCGGCTCAGAGCATCGCGGCGTTTTCCGGTGGCGCGGACGCGATCTTCACCGTGCTCCGCCACGCAGGCGATCCGTTTGCTCTCAATTCGGTGATGCTCGTCCACGGGTTCGACGTGCCGACGGACCGCGCTGATCAATTCGGCAAGCTGGTAGAGCGGGCGCAACCGCTGCTGCATCGCCTCAATCTGCGACCGCGAATCGTGCGCACGAATCTCGCAGAACTGCGGTTGCAGGACTGGCTGGACAGCTTCCTGGCGCAGCTCTCCTGCTGTTTACACAATTATTCGCACGAGTTCCGCTTTGGCCTGACGGGAGGCGGGGAGCCCTATGACGCGCTGGTGCTGCCGTGGGGTCAGAACCCGTGTACCGACTATCTCCTGTCCGGCGATGGCTTTGCGATAGTCCACGATGGAGCTGCGTTCTCGAGAACCGAGAAAATCGCCGTCATCGCCAAAGATCCGGTTGCGACCAGGGCCATAAAGGTCTGCTGGGAGGCAGCTGATCTATCGACGAATTGCGGAACTTGCGAAAAATGCGTCCGCACCATGCTGAACTTCAAGGCTGTCGGAATCGATCGCCCGTCATGCTTCGACCGTGAGATTACGCCCGAGCAGATACGGCGCATCCACTTCAGCAACGAATCTCAGCGTGCGGGGTTTCGCTCGATATTGGAGTATGCAGAGAGCCACGCATTGCGCGGCGATTGGCTCGATGCCATGAAGGATTGCCTGCGTTACGATGAAAAAGGCGTGGTGGGACGTGCGGTCGCTCACCTTACGCGCGGCGACTTCCGCCTGCTCTCAGAAAAGATCAGGCGCAAGTTATCGGGCCCTCTGAAGGGTTAGGCGGTTACTCAGGCGAGCGCCGCTAGTGCGTGCTGGAGGTGAGGCGCAGCAGGTCCTCGACCGACACGCTGCCCCCGCAGCACAGCAAAACCAGAGTGCGGTTGACGAACTCCTCGCGGCGCTCGAGGGCGGCGGCGAGCGCGATCGCACCGCTCGGCTCCAGCACGATCTTGAATTCCTCGAACGCGATGCGCATCGCCCGGCGCACGGCGGCGTCGTCGACCGCGATGCCGCGGGAGATCAGATGCTCGGCCGCCTCGAACGGCACCACGCCGGGGCTCACGGCCTGCATCGCGTCGCAGATGGTTTGCGGAGTGCCGACGTTGCGTTCGCGCCGATGCGAGATCAGCGAGCGGCGCATGTCGTCGCAGGCCTCCGGCTCGACCGCGATCACCTCCGCGCCCTGGCCGAAGTATTTCTCGGCGAGCGCCGTGCCGGCGATGAGCCCGCCGCCGCCGACCGGGCAGAGGACGGCGTCGATGCGCAGCTGATCCCGGCGGGCGTCGACCAGCACTTCGCGCATCAGCGTCGATTGCCCGGCGACCACCAGCGGATCGTCGAACGGGTGCAGCAGCGCATACTCGTGCTCTTCCGCGAGCGCACGGGCGCGCTCGCTCGCGACCTCTTCGCGGTTGCGGCTGCCGTGCTCGGTGAGCACCACCGTCGCGCCGGCGCGCCGCGTGAGCTCGATCTTGCGCTGCGGCGCGTCGCCCGGCATGACGATGGTGACCGGCACACCGGCACGGCGGCCGGCGAGTGCCAGCGCCTGCGCGAAATTGCCGGAAGAAAATGCCACGACACCGCGGCCGCGCTGCTCCTCCGACAGGCAGCTGACGCGAAAGCAGGCCCCGCGCATCTTGAAGGAGCCACCGATCTGCAGCGATTCGGCCTTGAGGAACACCCGCGCTCCGACCACGGAATCGATGTAGTCGGAGTGCAGCAGGGGCGTCCAGCGCACTGCGCCGCGCACGGTTTCCCAGGCCTGATCCAAGAGCGTCTTGTCGATCACTGCGGTCATGCGCGGATTCCAGATCGCCTCGAGCGCGGCACGCCCCTCGCGGGTAGAGACCCTCGCACTTCGCGGCCTCCGGTTCAAGCGCCTACTTGTGGGTGTCGGCTTCGGCGATTTCCGCCCGCAGGGTGAGGGTGCAGAGGCCGAGCACCGGCAGCAGGCAGAAACACCATTTGCCGAGGTGCGTGTAGATGAGCGCGGCGAGGCCGCAGCCGGCGGCAAACACCGCAACGCTCAGGCTGAGCCGCTCGAGGCGCGCCCTGGTGATCGCCGCCACTTCCGGCCGCACCCCATGCAGCATCTCAGCCAGGTCGAGCATGATCTGGGTGGTGGTACCCGTCATGATGGTCGAAGGCGGCGTGTGAGCCAGGTGCACCCGATGCGCGGCATTCTGCATCGCCATCGCCGCGACCAGCGTCATGCCGACGAGCAGCGCCCATCCCCGGTCCGGATCCTCGAACGGGCCCTGCCAGGCCGCGAGTCCTGCGACCGCGAGGAACAGCAGCAGCTGCAGTTTGAGGAGGCTCCGCAATGCCGGCCGGCCGGCCGCCTTGAGGCGGAAGGCGAGCAGCCGGCACAGGAGCACCGCGAGGCAGAACATCGGCAGGGCGAGAGTTTTCGCGAGAGCCCCGCTGTTGCCGAACACCAGCGCGGCGCCGAGCGTCACGAAGTTGCCGGTCACGTGCGAGGTGAACAGGCCCTTGAGCGCGAGGAATCCGCCGGTGTCGGCGTACCCGGCGGTGAGGCTCTGAACCGCGGGAAGCGACCATCGCATGGGTTTCTCCCTTCACAGGAGCAGGGCGCGAAGCCGGGGGCAATTGTGACAGACTGCTTACCGTCGCACCGTGGCGCGGCCAGGACGTAAAGCGGCTAGATGAACGACAACCCGCCCGTCGACACCCCTGCGCCCCGCGATCGCTGGTACGTGCTCGCGGTCCTGACCGCGGCGTATGCCATGAACATCGCCGACCGCTTCTCGATCGCGACGCTGCTGGAGCCGATCCGCCGGGAGCTGCAGCTATCAGACAGTGGGATTGCGTTCCTCACGGGCTTCGCGCTCGCCATGTTCTACGTGACGGTCGGCATCCCGATCGCGGCGCTTGCCGACCGCGCCAACCGCCGCAACATCCTCGCCGTATCGCTCGCAATCTGGTCCGGCATGACTGCGTTGTGCGGCCTGGCGCGCAATTATGGCGAGCTGCTGCTGGCGCGCTTTGCGGTCGGAATCGGCGAGGCCGGCGGCACGCCGCCCTCGACCTCGATCCTCGCCGACAAGTTTCCGCCCGCAGTGCGGCCGATGGCGCTCACGATCTTCGCGCTCGGAGCCTGCCTCGGCTCATGGCTCGGCTCATCGGTCGCGGGAGGCGCGGCCGAGCGCGGCGGCTGGCGCTTCGCCTTCCTCGTTCTCGGGATACCGGGCGTTATCCTGGCGCTGCTCGTGGCCGGTACGGTGCGCGAGCCACGCCGCGGTCAGTTGGATTCCCACGCTGCCGTCGACGGACCGGCCGCCACGACTGCGTTCGACATCTTCCGGCAGCTCGTCGACACCGCGCGCTTCATGGCGAGGCAGCGCGCGGCGGTGCACCTCGTCGCGGGAGGCTCGGTGGCCACTTTCTGGAGCTGGGGACTCATGTGGTGGACGCCGACGTTCCTGCAGCGCTCGCACTCGCTTTCGGTGGGTGAGGCGGGCGGGCTCCTGGGATCCATGCACCTCGTCGCCGGTACCGCCGGGACGTTGTTCGCCGGCGTCGTAATGGGGCTGCCGGCGGCGCGCGACCCGCGCTTCGTAACGCGGTTTCTCACCTGGCTCACCGTGCTCAGCACCGTGCCGTCGTTCCTCGCCTACGAGGTTGGATCGCTGCGAGCCGCGACGGTGTTGCTGTGGATCTTCGTGCCGGCAGTGTACTTCTACATCGGCCCGATCCTCGGGCTGCTGCAGAACGTGATGCCGGCGAACATGCGCGCCGGCGCGGTCGCGATCCTGCTGTTCACTGCCAACGTCGCGAATCTCATGCTCGCGCCGCAGCTGATCGGATTCCTGAGCGACTGGTTCGCGGGCTCCTTCGGCGCCGGGCGGGAATCGCTGCGCTGGGCGCTGCTGCTGCTCGCTACGACGGGCTTCTGGGCAGCCTGGCACCTGTGGGAGGCGGGCAAGACCATCCGCGCGGACGAGGCACGCGCGACGTAGCGCTGCGCTTGGCGCGCACGACGCAACTGGCGCGGACGATGCGGCTAGCGCGGGCGGTGCGGCTAGCGCGGGCGGTGCATCGGATAGAGGCCGCGCACCTGTCCGAAGAGCCTGGTCAGGCCAAAGAGCGCATCGATCATCGGTGTCGGCACTCCGACCCGCTGCCCGATCTCGCGCACCGCGCCGACGAGCGCGTCGAGCTCGATGGTGCGGCCCGCCTCGACATCCTGGAGCATCGAAGTCTTGAACACGCCAAGCTCGCGCGCCACGGCCTGGCGGTCTTCGGCGGATTCGCGCACGTCGCAGCCGATGCGCGCCCCGACCGCGGCGGCCTCCTGCATGGCCGCGGCGCAGAAGCTGCGCACCAGCTCGTCGTCGAGCAGCCGGTCGGTCGTCGCGCCGGTGAGCGCCGAGACCGGGTTCATGGTCATGTTGCCCCAGAGCTTGTACCAGATGTCGTAGCGGATGCGCGGCGAGCGGGTGACTTCGAAGCCGGCGCGGGAGAGGAGCTCACCGAGCCGTGCGACGCGCGCCGACTCACCGCCTGAGGGCTCGCCGACGATGAGGCCGCGGCCCATGCGGTGGGTGGTGACGCCGGGCTCGGTCGAGGTGACGCTGGCGTGCACCACGCAGCCAACCACGGTCTTCAGAGGAATCGCCGCGGCGATGCCTCCGCCGGGATCGACGCTCTCGAGGGGCCGCGTTCCGAGCGCCGCGACTCCCGCTCCGAACCACCACGGCACGCCGTTCATGGCCGGCATGACCATGGTGTCGGCGGCGAGCAGGGGGGCGAGTGAGGGCGCGAGAGCCGGCAGGGCCTGCGCCTTCACGGCGAGGATCACCAGGTCCTGGCGGCCGAGATCGTCGCTGTCGTCCGAGGCGTTGGCAACCGGCGCCTGCAGCAGTGCGCCATCCTGGCGCAGGCGCCAGCCGTGATCGCGCAGCGACACCAGCGTCGTGCCGCGCGCGAGCGCGGCAACGGCGTTGCCCGGGTCGAGCGCCAGACGCGTGCCGAGGAAGCCGCCGATGGCTCCCGCGCCGACCACGCAGATTTTCACGAGCGGGCTTTCGCGCCCTAGCCCATGTGCAGGCCGCCGTTGAGCGAGAAGTCGGCGCCGGTCGCGAAGGCGGACTCATCGCCGGCCAGCCAGGCGACGATCGAGGCGATCTCCTCCGGCGTCCCGAGCCGCTTGACCGGAATGCCGGCCACGATCTTCTCGAGCCGCTCGGGCTTGATGGCCTTCACCATGTCGGTGCCGATGTAGCCGGGGGAGACGGTGTTCACGGTGACGCCGCGGCCGGCAACTTCCTGCGCCAGCGCCATGCTGAAGCCGTGAATGCCGGCCTTGGCGGTCGAGTAGTTGGTCTGCCCGAACTGGCCGCGCTGGCCGTTGACGGAGGAGATGTTGATGATCCGGCCCCAGCCGCGCTCGATCATGCCGTCGATCACCTGCTTGGTGACGTTGAAGAGCGAGTTGAGATTCGTGTCGATCACGGCGCGCCAGGCATCGAGAGTCATCTTCTGGAAGACGCCATCGCGCGTGATACCCGCGTTGTTCACCAGGATGTCGATCGGCCCGATCTCGGCACGCGCAACCTCGAAGGCGCGCCTGGTGGATTCCCAGTCGGAGACGTTGCCTTCGGAGGCGTGGATGTTCCAGCCCTCGCCGCGCATGTCGGCGAGCCAGCGGTCCTTGCGCTGCGAGCCGGGTCCGCAGCCGGCGATGACCGTGTGCCCCTCCTTCGCCAGGCGCCGGCAGAGCGACGTGCCGATACCGCCCATACCGCCCGTTACATAAGCAATACGCGTAGTTTTAGTGCTCATGGCCTGTCCACCGTGTCCTTCTAATCAGGCTCTGACTTTGATCGGTAATTAGTACGCCGATTTTCGGCGTGCGTCCATCATGGCCCGAAGGCTTCGATCAGCCGCGGACGTACTGGCCGGGCGCGTCTTCGAGTGCGCCGCCGGTGCTGTTCTTCTCCGGTACGGCGCGCGCCGGCAGCTGCTGTGCCGCAGAGTGCCCGGCCAGCCATTTTTCCCAGGCTGGCCACCAGGAGCCCTCGTGGAGCGGCGCGCGCTCGTGCCATTTTTCAGGGGTCAGCGTGGTCGTCGCGTCCGACCAGGTGAGCATGCGGTGGCGGCGCTTGGGATGCACGGGACCACTGACGATGCCGGCATTGTGGCCGCCGCTCGTCAGCAGGAACGTGTAGTCGGTGCTGCGGGTCA
>DASPOP010000410.1:0-7703 GCA_035625955.1 Steroidobacteraceae bacterium
GCAGCCGGTGCCTTCGTCGTGGTCGCCACTCAGGGCCGGCGCGATCTTCCGGGACTGCGGGCGGCGCTGGCGCTCGACGCCCGGAAGATCTGGGTGGTCGCCAGCGTCCGCAAGGCGCAGGTGCTGCGCGAGCTGCTCATCGGAGCGCAGCACGACCCGGCGGCGGTGAATGCGATCGTCGCACCGGCCGGTCAGCCGATCGGGGCGCAGACGCCCGAGGAGATCGCGCTTTCGGTGCTGGCCGCCGTCGTCGCCGTGCGCCGCGCCGGGCGCGACGCGGCGGAACCGGTCGCCGCGGCAAGAGCGGTGACGGAAGCGCAGGTCGCGGCGGCGGCAGGGGAGCCGGGGCAGGGCCCCCACAAGGGCTGCTGCGGGCACTGAGGTGGGCTGTCTTCTCAAGAAGAGCGGCCTCTACAGCCGCATGTCGATCGGCGCGGTGCTGCTCGCGGCGGGCCGGGGCGAGCGCATGGGCGGACGGCCCAAGGCGCTGCTCGAGCTCGGCGGCGTGCCGCTGGTGCTGCGTCAGTTGATCGCACTCTCGGGCGCCGGGATCGATGAGCTCGTGATCGTGCTCGGCCATCACGCGACGAGCATCCTGCCCGTCATCGAGTCGTTCCCGGTAACCCTGGTTTACAACCCGCGGCCCGACGACGGCCAGGTGTCTTCGCAACGCCTGGGGTTGGCCGCGCTGAATCCCGCGGTCGATGCGGTGCTGGTGGCGCTCGCCGATCAGCCGCTCATCGACGTCGAGGACATCACCCAGGTCATCGGCGCTTTCAAGCGGCGGCCCGAGGGCGCCTCCGTAGTCGTGCCGCGAGTGGCTGGAGCCCCGGGCAACCCGGTGATCTTCGGCGCGGAGGTCCGCGAGCAGATCCTCGCGGGCGAGACAAGCGTCGGCTGCCGCCAATGGCGCAACGCGCACCCGGAGGCAGTGTCGCACTTCGATACCGACAACCGGCGCTTCACGGTCGATATCGATACGCAGGAAGACATCGAGAGTTTCGAGCGCCACACGGGCCACGCGCTGCGCTGGCCCGCAGCCGCGGCAGTCTAGCCGCGCAGCTCCGTTTCCGCGGCGAGAAAGCGCTGCAGCTCGGCGCAGATCGACAGCGCGAGCGTCTCGGGTCCGTAGCCACCGAGCTTGATTCCTACCGGGGCGTGCAGCCGCGGCGTGAGCGTTGCCCGGGCCGCGGGGTCGAGCTCGGCGAGCAGCTCGTCGCGCCGCGCCGGCGGCCCGAGCAGCCCGATGAAGGGATCGGCGCGCCGGGCGAGGGCGGCGAGCGCCTCGCGATCGTTCGCTGCGGTGTGGGTCATCACGATACAGGCATCGAGGCGCTGATCGCCGATAGCGGCGAGCGCCTCGGCCGGACGCGCGCAGATAGTGCGCTCGGCGCCGGCAGCGTGCCGGGCGAGCAGCGCCTCCCGATGATCCGAGACGCTGACGTGCCAGCCGAGCTGAGTGGCGATGTCGATGAGGGCCGGGGCTTCGGGACCTGCGCCCACGAGCATGATGCGCGGCGCAGGGGGGAACAGCACGACCGCGCAGGTCAGGCCGCCTTCGAGCTGGTGCTCTCCGGCAGGCCGCCCCTTGAGCGCACGGGCCGCCTCGATGCGCGGAGCGATCTCCGTCTCGACATTCGCCGACCAGAGGAACCCGCTGCCGACGTGCGGACCGCTCGTGAGGAGCGCGGCCTTCAGCGGCCGCTGCGCGCGCTCAGCCGAAATGAGCGCCTCGCAGAGCGCGTGCGACGCTCCGGCAGCGACCGGCAGCAGCAGCACCTGCATCTGTCCGCGGCAGCCGGAGCCCGAGCCGAACACCAGGTCGTCGTCGCTGCGGGTATCGAACAGCGCGACCCGCGGGAGGTTCTGCGCGAGCGCCGCCCGGGCTGCGGACTCGAGGTCGGACTCGAGACACCCGCCCGAGATGACGCCGAGGCGGGAGCCGTCGGCACCCACGAGGGCGAGCGCGCCCGGTTTGCGGTAGGTGGACCCGGAAGAGTGTACGACCACGCAGAGGGTAAACGCCGTACTGCGCGCCAACCGGGCCTCCAGCTCCCGGAGGATGCGCCGGTGATGGGTCGCAAAGGGATCCGTCTGTGTCACAAAGGTAAGCTTAAAGCATTGGCCACATAATGGAGGCGCCCGCCTGGCGGCGGGCCACGTGAGTCAGATATGGGCGCCCACCGATGGCAGCGGGAGGCCGGGTGCCTCCTCGCCGCCGCTCTCGTCACCGCGGTGGTATTTGCGAGCGGTACGCTCGACATCGCCGCGGCACGCTGGTTCTTCCGCCCCGGTGAGTCCGATCACTGGCCGCTGGCGCGCGAGTTTCCCTGGCTCATTCTCTACCGCGCGGCCTCGTGGATCACCGCGTTGCTCATCCTCGCGGGCCTCGCCGCCTTTGCGCTCAGCCTCACGCGCAAGCGCAGGCTCTGGCGCGGCGCCGCGACTCTGGTGCTGCTCGCGGTGGTCATCGGGCCGGGCCTTATCGGCAACGCCGTGCTCAAGGACCACTGGCAGCACCCGCGCCCCCGCGACCTGATCGAGCTCGGCGGATCGATGCACTACGTGCCATCGCCGCTGATCGGGCACGAGGGAGGCGCCTCGTTTCCGTGCGGGCATTGCACCGTGGGCTTTCTCTTCGGCCTCGGCTGGTGGATTTTCCGGGGGCGCCATCCGCGCTGGGCGGCGGTCTCGCTGGCTGCGGGACTCATGGTCGGCGCGCTCCTCGGCGCCGGGAGAATGGCGGCGGGCGCGCATTTTCTTTCGGACGTGATCTGGTCGGCGCTGCTCGCCTGCGGCGTAACGCACGTTCTCTATTACCACGTCCTGCGGCTGGAGGCGCCCGCGGTCCCCGCCGTGCCCTCAACCCAGCGACGTCCGCCGCGCTGGCCGCGCGCGCTCAGCATCGCCGCGCCGCTTGCGGGCGTCGTGGTGCTGCTGGCTCTCACGGCGTTACCGCACGGGTCTGACCTGACGGCAAACGTCGCGCTCTCGTCCAACACGCCGCGCAACCTCGAGGTCGAGGCCGATCGCGCCGACATCACCGTCGTTCTGGTCGATGCGCCCGCCTCGAGGCTTGCGATCGAGGGGGAGCTGCACGGCTTCGGGCTTCCAACCGCCCACCTCGAGGCGCATCTCGAGACGACAGGAGCGCCCGTGCCCGCGCTCCGTTATTCGATCGAAGCGCGCGGTTGGCTCACGGACGTGGACGGGTTCGCCAGACTCACCGTGCCCGCCGCCGCCTTTTCGCGCATCGGGGTGCGCGTGAGGCGCGGCAACATCCGGGTGGTGGATGCCACACAGGCAGGCGTCGTCAGGAACGGGACGGTGGGTCTCGACCTCCACACCGGGCGCGGCAGCGTGCAGCGCTGAAATGGTAACAATTCCCATTCGATCGCACGGACGCGAGGTTGCTCTATGCTGACCGCTATGCCGGCACGCCGGGCCATAGTGCTGCTCCTGCTCCTGGTACCCGCGTCCGCCTGCTTGGCCGGCGGCGGGCCCTTCGGCATCGATCACGAGTGGAGCTACGACAACAGCGGTATCTGGGCGCGCTCGAAGCAACAAATGCTCGAGTACGGCATGGTCGCTTTCGAGGTGGGCGGCGCGCTGTGGGAGGGCGGTGACACGCGCTTCGGCCACACGCTCTGGCAATCGGTCGACTCTTCGGCGGCCTCAGGTCTGGTGGCTCTGGCGCTCAAGTACGCGACCTCGCGCGTGCGGCCGATCGACAGCGGCGGCGATCCGAACCTCTGGTTCAAGGGTCACGGCAACCAGAGCTTCCCGAGCGGTGAGGTGACGCTGGTGAGCTCCGGCATCACGCCGATCGTGCTCGAGTACCGCCATGACGATCCCTGGGTGTACGCGCTCGAGCTGCTGCCGGTCTACGACGGGATCGCGCGCATGAAGGTGCAGGCCCACTGGCAGTCGGATGTGATCGCCGGCTTCGCGCTCGGCACCGGTGTCGGCTGGCTCATGCACAGCAATCCCAACACACCTTATATCCTCAGCGTGCTGCCCCACGGGTTCTATATAGGTCTGAAGAAGAGCTTCTGAAGTCAGGGCTTGCCGGCCTGCGCGAGCCGTCCGGGCTCGCCGAAGAGGAAGCGGCCGCGCATGACGGCCGAATGCCCGGGCGAGGTGCAGAAGAAGAGATAACGCCCTCCCGGCACCAGGCCCGCCGTACTGAACTGCACCGTCGCGCTTTCACCGCCGCCCACCAGATGGGTCGCCGCAATCACGCGCGGATCATTCTCGGGAACGAACCCATGGGCGAGCCCTGCCGCGAGCCCCGCGTTCACGATGCCCGGCAGGTCGCTGTCCCTGGCCAGCACCCAGTCGTGACCCATGACCCTGGCGGGGAGCTTGCCGACGTTGTGCAGCGTCAGCTCGACCTGCGAGCACTCCGGCGGCACGGCGATCTCATGCGCACTGAACTGCATGAGATCGTTGCTCTCGATCGTCAGCTTGCACGGGTCGGCATGCGCAGCCGCCGCACCGAGCAGCAGTGCCGCCGCCGCAATCCCTCGCATCCCTGTCATGACTCGTCTCCCCGAGGTGTCAGAACGCCAGCCAGGCGAAGAGAAACAAGGAGTCGTTGCCGCTCGCCGACCGGCCGAAGCCGTCGTAGTTGCCGGTTCCGCCGTTGAAACGCGCGTAGGCGGTGTACTGCAGTCCAATGCGCACGTTGACCCAGGGGCGGAGCCAGGAATCGATCTTGCCGAAGGGGACGTACTCGAGCTGCAGCGTTGCGCCGCGCGTGTCGGGCGAGCCCGAGCGGCTGCCCGAAAGCGGCGCCGGCGTGTAGAGGGCGAGATCGCTGCCGCCGCTCACGTCGAAGAGACCGACGCCGGCGCTCCAGGTCTGGCGCCAGACGAACGAGGCATCGATCTCGAGGGCATCGAGATGGTTGCTCGGGTTGTCGGCGGCCCCGGAGGAGAAGCTCGCGCCGAGCTGCTGCCGCTCATGGATGAGCGAGGCATTCACGACGATCGCGCCGGGACCCTTGGGCGTGTACTGATAAGTGGCATCGAGGGCTGCGTCGGTGTAGCGATTGGTGGCAGGAGAGGCAGGATCGGGCCGCATGGTGACGTCGAGCCCGAACGTACCGAAGGAGAAGTAGTGATCGTCGCGGGTGAGCTGATAAGCGGCGCGCCAGTAGGGTGCGCCGCCCTGCACGCGGGCATTGTTGGCGGGGTAGAGACCGACGTTGTCGAGCCAGCGGTCGGACAGGCCCCGGTACGCGCCTGCCTCGAGATAGAGGTGCTCATCGATCAGGGCGTAGGCGGTCGCGCCGATCACGAGCTGCGCCAGCGTCCCGCTGATGACGGGGCCGGCACTGCCGTGAGGGACGAGCGGGGAGCTGATGTAGGGAAAGCCCCAGGCCGGGGTCGAGTTCCACAGATCCTGAACGGTCGGATTGTTGTTCACCGACACACCGACGACGGCGTCGGCACCGAGAAGGGAGACGGGACGTGCGTAACGGATGTCGGTGTTGTCCCAGTTGAAATGGCGCGCGTCGCCGCTGTAGGTAGCCTGGGCGAACATGCCGACGTGATCGCTCAGGCGCGTCGCGAGGAACAGCGACACCTGATCGATGGAGAGGTTGTCGTTATTCGCAGAGTGCGGCGCGGGGGCGACGGGCTGGGGCGTTTCCGAGCGGCTGAAGCCCCCTTGCAGCATGAGAGCGAGCGGCAGCGGCTGCTCGCCCGCGCCGAAGGTGTAGCCGTTGAGCTTGAACTGCCGGCCATAGGCGGTGAGCGCGGGGCCGAAGGAGAGCGTGTGGCACTGCGAGCAGGGGAAGCCCGTCTGGCGCGCGTAGCTCGGCACCGCCTGCGCGTCCTTCGGGAACGTGAGCAGCACGAGCGAGCAGAGAAGCGCGAAGGCGCAGGCGCGGCGGTGAGCCGACATGTGCAAAGCGATGGCCGTAGTGGATGAGGGCAAGCAACTGCCCACTAGGTGGTCAGCCGGGCCGGGGCGGGTTCAGGCGAGGAACGCGCAAGGACGAGCGTCTTCGAGCGCTCTCAGGGATTGACGGCGGTGACGATCCAGATCGCGCCGCCGAGCGGCACGCGATTCCCGGTCAGATATCCCGCGAGCGCCGCGCGGATCGATTGGATGGCGGCGGCCTGCAGTGCCTGCGGCTGACCCTCGAGTGCCCGGCTGGCCGGGCCGATTCCGACCGCAGTCGCGACCGCAGCCTCCAGGCCCGCGCCGACGGCGAGATCCAGAGTGAGTCCGACCGGCTCGAGTTGAACGCCGGCGAAGCCGGCACGACCGAGAATCTCACGCACCCGCGCCCCTGCGGCGAACGAGAACGCGCCGGGATCCTCGGGTCCGACTTCGGGTAAGCGTGGCACGTGACGGTAGGCTTCCTGCAGCGGCAGCATCAGCCAGGGGTTCTCGCGCGGCTCGCGCCAGCAGGCAAACGCCACGCGCGCGCCGCTGCGCAGACCCTTGCGCATGTTGGTGAAGGAGCGCGCCGGATCGGCAAAGAACATGACGCCGAAGCGGGAGAAGAGCAGATCCGCCTTGCCCGGCTCGAAGGGATGGACCGTGGCGTCGCCCAGCGCGAACTCGAGCGGCAATTCCGGCGGCGCGAGCTCGCGTGCGCGTGCCAGCATGAGCTCCGACACGTCGATGCCGAGAACCCGGCCGCCCGGCGCCACACGCCTGGCGAGTGCAACTGCAGTGCCGCCCCAGCCGCAACCGATGTCGAGCACGAAGTCGCCGGGGCGCGGTGCGGCGCGCGCCAGCAGCAACTCGGCCACGGGCGCGAGCAGCGCATCCTGCTCCTCCTGGCGGCGCACCCAGCGCTGTCCGGCGGGACCGTTCCAGTAGGCGATCTGGTCGGCGTTGCGATTATCGGCGGAGGCGGGAGTCACGGAGGTGCTCACGGGAGATAAAGCTACCTCCCGTGAGGTTACTCCCGCGCCGCCCGTCTGCCCTAGCAGGTCACGAGATCCGTATGCCCGAAGCCCTGCGCGTAATCGAGCAGCGAGATTACTTCCGGCGTCACGCGGAACACGCGCACCTCGGAGAATTTCGGCATGGGCAGCGGCAACGACTTCTGCTCCGGGTACTTCTGCATCATCAGCCGCATGGCCTTCTCGCCCTCGGCCGGATCGGTCACTGCCCGTGCGCGTGCGGCCATGGACAGGCCCGTGATTTCCATGACCTGCGGCGTGTCGTGATCGACGGTCAGCGATACCCGATCGTCCCGCGCGAGGTTTGCCGCCTTCTGGCTGTCGAGACCGCAGAGGAAGTAGAGCGTCAGCCCCTCGTTGCCGTAGCCGACGGTCGTCGCCTGCGGCCAGCCGTCCGGTCGCAGCGTGGCGAGCGTCATGATGCGGTGCTGATCGAGGAGCCTGAGGATGGTCTTTCTCATCTCGTCGTTCATGGCCGGCCTCCGGAGTGACGAGGTCGGTTCAGACTGCCACGCCAAGGGCACGCGAAACATCAGGGCAAACACATAGCCCGCGCTCTAACGTGAGCGCATGGCCGGGAGCAGCGAGAGACCGAGAACGGTGAAGGCTGCGCCGGCGATGAAAGTGGCAGACGGGCCGATGTGCGCCCAGAGGAAGCCGGCCAGCACGCTGGCGATCAACAGCGCCACGCCGCTGGCGAAGTTGAAGACACCGAAGGCGGAGGCGCGCAGGTTCACCGGGCAGGCATCGGCCACGAGGGCCGCAAGCAGTCCCTGG
>DASPOP010000411.1:0-7594 GCA_035625955.1 Steroidobacteraceae bacterium
CGCATTGCTCATGGGCCGCGGCCCACCGCGAGGCGATGACTGGTTCAGGCACAGGGAGGTGCCCGCCGCCGCAGGTGGCGAGCGGCGAGCGAAAGTCGCGCCTTTCGCGAGCCGCGCGAGGGGCGCGACAGGGACGTCGCGATCCCGAGCAAGTCATCTAGCGCGCGCGCGGCCGCGGCAACAGCCGCCCCGACAGCAACGCCAGCATCACGAGCCAGTAGCCGGCGCCAATCGCAATCCGGCTCCACAGCGGAAAGCGCGGATCCGGCGAGACGAATCCCTCGATCAGTCCCGCGCCGACCAGCAGCACGGCGCATGCGGCGAGGAGCTTCCCCGAGCTGGCCGCCGCCATGCGGAACGATTCGATGCGCGTGGTGTGACCGGGGCGGATCAGGGCCTCGCCCACGGCCGCCCCCGCGGCTCCCGACAGGCACATCACCGAGAGCTCGACGCAGCCGTGCGGCACGATGAAGGCGAGCAGCTGCCCGGCGAGGCCATGGCGGCTGACGAAGGCGAACACCGCGCCGAGCATCAGGCCGTTCAAACCGAGTATATAAAGAGTGCCCAGACCGAAGAAAAAGCCGGCGCAGTAGGCGATGAGGCTCACCACGATGTTGTTCGCGAGGATCTGCACCGACAGCACCGAGGAGGGCACGATGTTGAGCAGGCCCGCCGTCCAGAGCCGGCCGTGCTCCACGCTCGCGATCAGATCGGGGGAAGCGAACAGCGCAATCAGCTCGGGGTAGCGGTGCACGAGGGCGTAGCCGGCGATCGCCGTGAGGACGAAGATCCCGGTCGACCAGACGATGTAGGGCGCGAGCGCGACGACCACCCGGGGAAGCTCATCGCGGAACAACCCGAGCAGCGCGCTGCCTGCGCGCCAGGCACCATGATGCAGCGTCGCGTGCGCGCGGGCGTAGGCCGCCTCGAGATATTCGCGCGCGCGGCTGCCGGGCAGCAGAGTGCGCACGCGCGCCAGATCGTGGGCGAGCAGGCGGTAGTCGTCGGCCATGCGCGTGGCATCGCCGGCATCATCGGTGCGTCCACGCGCCAGCCGCCGGGCGCGCGCATCGGCATCCCGCCAGAGCGCGGCGCGCTGCATCAGGTTGCCGGTGAGCGCGCGCTCGCGCGCCGTGCCGTTGCCGCGCACGCTCACGCCCCGGCAAGCCGCTCGAGCCGCCGCCGCAGCGACTCGCCGTCGCCCGCATCGCCCGCCTCGCCGGGCGCGTAGCGCGCCAGCACGCGCCGCGCAAGCTCGGTGCGTGCCTCGGGCTCGAGCGCCGCCCAGCGTGCGAGCAGCTCCTGGACGATCTCCATGCCGGTGGCGTCGAGCTTCCCGTGGGTGCGGAACTCCGCCGGCGGCGGCGCCGTGCGCTCGTAGACCAGCAGCGTGCCGGCCGCCATGTCGCCGATGCGCAGGTGCTCGCGCGTCAGCGCGACCGCCACCAGCCCGACGCCGTAGCAGATCGGCAGGCAATCGACGAGGCGAAAGACGTTGCGGGTGAGGAGCGCGCCCGCGCCGGGGGCGCCGCCGTCGCGCGTCACGAGGTGCACACCCGCGGCGCGCTTGCCCGGCGTGCGCCCGCGCATGGCGAGCTCGAGCACGTAGTGGTAGAGGAAATAGATCGACGCCGCCGGCAGCAGCACCAGCAGGAACCAACGGCCGCTGGGGGTGGCGGGTGCCGCCAGGCTCAGATGCCCATTAAAGAGGAGTGCGCCGCAGGCATACCAGGCGAAAGCCAGGATCAGCCGGATGTGCCAGTCGATCAGGAATGCATAGGAGCGTGCACCCGGGCCGGCCACCGCCAGCGACACGTCGATGCCCGTGACACTGTCGACCGCCAGGTCCGGTGCGCTCTGGCTCATGCCTCTTCCGCGAGCAGCTCCGCCTGGTGCTCCTGCTGCAGGGCCTGGATGAGCTCGTCGAGCTGTCCGTCCATCACCTGCGGCAGCTTGTAGAGAGTCAGGTCGATACGGTGATCGGTGACGCGCCCCTGCGGGAAGTTGTAGGTGCGGATGCGCTCGGAGCGATCGCCGCTACCGACCTGCAGGCGCCGTGACCGGGCCTGGGCACTCTGCTGCTGCTCCTCGGCGGCGGCGAGCAGCCGCGCCTTGAGCAGCGCCATGGCGCGCGCCCGGTTCTTGTGCTGCGAGCGCTCGTCCTGGCACTCCACCACGATGCCGCTCGGCAGATGGGTGATCCGTACCGCCGAGTCGGTCTTGTTGACGTGCTGGCCGCCGGCGCCGGAGGAGCGGTAGGTGTCGATGCGCAGATCCGCGGGCTTGATCTCGATCTCGCCGACTTCATCGGGCTCGGGCAGGATCGCCACGGTGACCGCCGAGGTGTGGATGCGGCCCTGCGCTTCGGTCGCCGGCACGCGCTGCACGCGGTGCGTTCCGGACTCGAACTTCAGCAGCGAGAACGCGCCCCTGCCGGCGATGCGGCTGATGATCTCCTTGTAGCCGCCGTGCTCGCCCGGGCTCTCGCTCAACACTTCGGCCGTGAGGCCCTTCGATTCGGCGTAGCGGGCGTACATGCGGTACAGGTCGCCGGCGAAGATCGCGGCCTCATCGCCGCCGGTGCCGGCGCGCACCTCGAGGAAGATGTTCTTCTCATCGCGCGGATCCTTCGGCAGCAGCAGTCGCCGCAGCTCTTCCTCCGCGGCGCCGATCTGCCCCCTGACGCGCGCCACTTCCTCGGCGCCGAGCGCGCGCATCCCGGGGTCCGCATCCTCTTCCATGTCGGCGGCGGCCTCGAGGTCGTGCTCGAGCCCGCGGTACGCGCGGTAGCGCTCGGCGAGCGGGGCGAGGCGCGCGTACTCCATGGACAGGTCGCGGAACTGCGACGAGCCGCCGGCGACCTCGTCGGTGGCCAGAAGCCTGCCGACCTCCTCGAAACGATCGCAGAGCTTCTCGAGCCTTTGTCGGATGGTTTCCTTCATGTGGCGATGAACAGAGCGCGCGAAAACCCGTGCGCCGGGCCTGCCATGAAATGCCTGGCTGCTGGAGGTGATTGTAACTGCTGCCTGTCGAGCCCCGCCTCGCACGCGGCGCGGCATTCTCCGGGATGTCCGCAGTTTGTGACAAGGTGCGCAATGCGCCACCCCGGCGAAGGCTCTATAGTGCCTCGAATGGACACAATCAATCGTCTCAAGCTGGCACGGACGCTGTGCCTGATGCTTCCGGCGCTGGTCGCGGGCTGCGCCAGCGTCAAATCCCGGCCGGCGGCGCCGCCGGCCACGGGCGATCCGACGGCTCTCACCCTCAGCGCCGAAATCGCGCTCAAGCACGGGGATTGCCGCGCCGCCGCCGAGGACTATGCCCAGGCGGCCAGCGCCGGGGACGCGCGCCTGGCCGAGCACGCCACCAAAGTGGCTCTCGCCTGCGAGCATCTGCCCGCGGCATGGAGCGCGGCGAGCCGCTGGCGCACGCTCGCTCCCGAGGACCGCGACGCGAACGCGTACTACGCGGTCGTGGCGCTCAAGCTCTACCGCACCGCCGACGCGCGCGCCGCCGTCCGCGATTACTGTCGCGCCGCCGTGCTCGTCGAGAGCGCTCCCGAGAGCTCACCGGCCGACGGTCCACGGCGCCCGCGGCCGGGGAACGACCAGGGTGTGCGTGCCCTCGCTGACCTGATCTCGGCGCTCCTCGAGGAGACTGACGCCTCGGCCTCGGCGGTGCTCGCCGCCGTGAGCGCCGTTCCCGAGCCGACCGCGAGCCGGCCGCAGGCGCTGGCGCTGTTCGGCGAGCTGGCGCTGGCCAGCTACGACGGCAAACGCGCCGAGGGCTTTGCGCAGCAGGCGCTCGCCCACGATCCGCAGGACTTTGCGGCCCTGCGGGTGCTCGCGCGCGCACAGGTGCTGCGCGAGGATGGCACGCGGGCGATCGCTACCGCGCGCTCCGCCGCCGCCGTGGACGAGGTGCGCGGCGGGCTCGAGCTCGCCGAGATTCTCGCCTCCCTCGATCGGGTCGAGGAGGCGCACCAGCAGCTCGAGAGCCTGCGCGCCAACTCGGGCATCCCCGCCGGCGAGATCGACCGGCGGCTGGCGCTGCTCGCGTTCCAGTCGGGGGACCTGAAGGAGGCGCAGCAACGCTTTGCGGCGCTGCTCGCGAGCGGCGTGGGCAACGATGCCACGCAGCTCTATCTTGCCGACATCGCCGCGCGCGACGGCGATCCGGAGCGCGCCATCGCCGGGTATCGCCGGCTGTACGATTCCTCGGTCGCGCTGCAGGCGCGCTCGCGCGCCGCGGCGCTGTTGCTCGAGCGCGCCGCGCGCACCGACAGCGCGCACACCGAGGCGCTGACGCTGCTCGATGACTACGCCGCCGAGCACCCGGAGGAGGAGCTGCAGCTCACCCTCGCGAAGGCCCATCTGCTGGCCGATCACGGCGAGGCGGACGCGAGCCTGAAGCTGCTCGCCAGTGCGCTCGAGCGCCATCCGCATCATCCCTCGATCGAATACGACCGCGCGGTCATCCTCGACCAGGCGGGGCGCGTGCACGAGTCGGTGAGTGCGCTCGAGCAGCTGCTCGCGCAGCGGCCCGACGATCCCTCGCTGCAGAATGCCCTCGGCTACACGCTCGCCGATCACTCGCTCGAGCTGCCGCGCGCCGAAGGGCTCATCCGCCGCGCGCTCACCGTCATGCCCGACAATCCGGCGGCGCTCGACAGCCTCGGCTGGGTGCATTTCCGCCGCGGCGACCCGCGCAGCGCCGCGGGCACGCTCGAGCGCGCCTATTCTATCGGCCACGATGCGGAGATCGCCGCGCATTGGGGCGAGGCCTTGTGGGCGAGCGGTGAGCAGAGCGAGGCGCGCAAGGTCTGGGCAGCGGCGCTCGCCCGCGAGCCCGAGTCCAAGCCGCTGAAGGCGACGCTCGAGCGGTTCATACCCGATGCAAAATAGCCGGGCATGGGGTGCGGCGGCCGCGGCGCTCCTGGCGCTGGCCGGCTGCCGCACGCTGCCGCCGCCCGCACCGGCCGCGCCGCCCTGGGACACGCGCCGCCCCGAGCTGCAGGCGCGCGAGCACTTCGAGCTCAAGGGGCGGGTGGCCGTCGCCGCGGGAAGCCAGGGCTTCAACGCGCGGCTGCGCTGGGCGCAGGACGGCGGACGCGCTCAGGTGGCGCTCGAAGGGCCGCTCGGCGCCGGCGCCGTGCACATCGACACGCACGGGAGTGATCTTGACATCACCACGGCGAGCGGCGCGCGGCTGACGAGCGCTGCGGCGCGTGCCGAGCTCAGCGCGCGCCTGGGCTTCGATCCGCCGCTCGCGAGCCTGCGCTACTGGATTCTCGGCGTGCCGGATCCCGCGAGTCCCGCGGACGAGACGCTCGATCCCGCACGGCAGCACCTCACCCGCCTCGAGCAGCAGGGCTGGCGGATCGACTACGGCAGCTACGTCGCGGTGGGGAGCGAGTGGCTGCCGGGACGCCTGACGCTCGAGCGCGCCGACGTGAGAGTGAAGCTCCTGGTGGACGACTGGCACTCGTGAGGCACGCGGCTGCAGCGGACGAGAGCCGCTGGCCGGCGCCGGCGAAGCTGAATCTGTTCCTGCACGTCACGGGGCGCCGCGCCGACGGCTACCATGAGCTGCAGACGCTCTTTCAGCTCGTCGACCTCACCGACACGATCGCGATCCGCGTGCGTGAGGACGGCGCGATCGAGCGTACCGAGGGGCCCGCCGGGGTACCGGCCGAATCCGATCTGTCGGTGCGGGCGGCACGGGCGCTGAAGACCGCAAGCGGCACGCGGCTCGGGGCGAGCTTACGGGTGCTGAAGCGCATCCCCCAGGGAGGGGGCCTGGGCGGGGGGAGCTCCGATGCTGCGACCACGCTCCTTGCCCTGAATGAGCTGTGGAACTGCCGGCTTACCCAGCCTGAGCTCTCGGCCCTGGGCCTCCCGCTTGGAGCGGATGTACCTGTTTTTATTGGAGGTTTCTCCGCCTGGGGGGAGGGGATCGGTGAGCGGCTGACTCCCGTCGAGCTCCCCGAGCGCTGGTATCTGATCATCCATCCAGGCTGCGCTGTGAGCACTCGCGAGGTGTTCCAGAGCCCTGAATTGACACGAAATTCCCCCCTCATCACAATACGCGCCTTTTTTGACTCGGGTGGGCGTAACGACTGTGAGCCGGTGGTCCGGCGGCTGTGCCCCGAGGTGGGCGAAGCGCTCGACTGGCTCGGCCGCTTCGCGCAGGCGCGGCTCACGGGCACAGGCTCGTGCGTATTCGCCGCCTGTGAGAGTGCAATCGAGGCGGAGCGCCTGGCGGCGCGCGTTCCGGACCGCTGGAAGAGCGCGGTGGCGCGGGGACTTAACGCCTCGCCGGTGCTCGAGCGGCTGCGGCAGGGGCGAGCAACCCCGGCGCGGCTGTAAGATTGCCCGCCACGTTTGAGCGACGCGGATCATGCTGGGGTGTCGCCAAGTGGTAAGGCAGCGGGTTTTGATCCCGCCATTCGGAGGTTCGAATCCTTCCACCCCAGCCAGTTTTTAAGGCGCAAGGAGTATGAGTACCAGCGACACACTGGCGCTGTTCGCCGGCAACGCCATCCCGGCGCTGGCGCACGACATCGCGCGGAGCCTGCAGACTCCGCTCGGGCGCGCCTACGTCGGGCGTTTCAGCGACGGCGAGATCAACGTCGAGCTGATGGAGAACGTGCGCGGGCGCGACGTGTTCATCGTGCAGTCGACCTGTCCGCCGGCGAACGACAGCCTGATGGAGCTGCTGGTGATGGTGGACGCTGCGCGGCGCGCCTCAGCGGCGCGCATCACCGCGGTGGTGCCTTATTTCGGCTACTCGCGCCAGGACCGGCGGCCGCGCGCCACGCGCTCGGCGATCAGCGCCAAGCTGGTGGCCAACATGCTCTCGAGCGCCGGGGTCAATCGGCTGCTGACGATCGACCTGCACTCGGACCAGATTCAGGGATTTTTCGACATCCCGGTGGACAATGTTTATGCCTCGCCGGTGCTGCTCGGCGATGCCTGGAAGCAGGCGTACCGCAACGTGATCATCGTCTCGCCGGACGTGGGCGGCGTAGCCCGCGCGCGTGCTTTCGCCAAGCGGCTCGACGATGCGGACCTCGCCATCATCGACAAGCGGCGCCCGCGGCCGAACGAGTCGAAGGTGATGAACATCATCGGCGAGGTCGAGGGCAAGACCTGCTTGCTTGTCGACGACATGGTCGATACCGCGGGCACGCTGTGCCAGGCGGCGCAGGCGCTGAAGGACGAGGGCGCCGCGAAGGTGGTCGCCTACATTACCCATCCGGTGCTATCGGGCGGGGCGGTGGAGAAGATCTCGAAGTCGGCGCTCGACCAGCTGGTGGTGACCGACACGATCCCGCTGTCGGCCGAGGCGAAGAAGGCCGAGCGCATCCGGCAGCTGTCGGTCGCGGAGCTGCTGGCGGAGACGATCCGCCGCATCGTCGACGAACAGTCGGTGAGTTCGTTGTATGTGGATTAGGATTTTGGGGGTGCCGCCTGGTCGCGGGCCGGCACCGGTTGATCAACTAACGGAGACATAGACGTCATGCGTATTTCATTCACCGTCGGCGCGGAAGTCCGCGAGGCGCAAGGCAAAGGTGCGAGCCGCCGCCTGCGTC
>DASPOP010000412.1:0-3201 GCA_035625955.1 Steroidobacteraceae bacterium
AGCCGGGCCGCGGTCGAAGTGGTCCGCGTCGACGAGGCGAGCGTATTGGCTGAAGAGGCGGCGGCGCTCCTGCAGCGCGCCGCCTGAAGATCATCCGTAATTGGCCGGCATCTGGAGATTCTTGCAATGAGTGTAATCAGCAAACTTACTTCAACGGGGCGCGTGCCCGACGAAATCCGCCACGCCTCGGCGCAGCAGCAGCGCTTCGATCAGGACAATACCGAGAACAGCGTCGGCTACGTGATGCTCGACTGCTCCGGCACTACGATGGACCGCTATGTCGACGCGCCGGCCATCGTCTTCGTCGAGGTGTTCAGGAAATACGGCCTCGAGATCAGCATGGACGAGGCGCGCAAGCCCATGGGACTGCGCAAGGACCTGCACATCAAGGCGGTCACTGAGATCCCGTCGGTGCGCGAGCGCTTTACGGCAAAGTTCGGCCGGGAGCCGGCGCAGGCGGACGTCGACAAGATGTTCGCGGTGTTCGTTCCGACTCAGATCGACCTCCTGAAGAGCGGCAACTACCACGAGCTCCTGCCGGGCACGGCGGAGGTGGTCCGCAGGATGCAGCAGGACGGAATAAGGATCGGTGTCACTACCGGATTCACCCGCGGCATGCTGGATATCCTGCTCGCCGGCGGCGCCAGGCAGGGATTCAATCCCGATGCCGCCTGCGCCGGCGACGAAGTGGAAATGCCGCGCCCAACCGCGTACATGGTCATCAAGAACCTCGAGCGTCTGGGGGTGCTGAATCTCAGGAACGCGATGCGCCGCACCGTCAAGGTGGACGACACCGTCTCCGGCGCCGGCGAGGGCGCGCCGCTGTGCTGGCGGGTGGGCGTATCGAAGTGGAGCAACTACGTCGTCGACAGCTGGGCCGTGGCGAGGACGCTGAGTCCGGAGCAGCTGGCGGCGCGCGAGCGGGCTTCAAAAGAGAAGCTGATCGCCGAAAGCGGTGCGCATTACGTGATCGACGATCTGCGGGACCTGCCGGCGGTGATCGCCGAGATCAATCAACGGCTGGCCCGCGGCGAAAGCCCGGACTGACAGGACACGTCCATGAACACCGAACCCTATCTGCTGACCCCCGGACCCCTGACGATTTCGCTGCGCACCAAGCAGGCGATGCTGCGCGACTGGGGCTCCTGGGACGCTGACTTCAACAGCATCACCGGGCGGATCCGCGAGCGGCTGCTCGAGATCGCGCATGCCACCGGCACCCACGAGTGCGTCCCCATGCAGGGCAGCGGCACTTTCGCGGTGGAATCGGCCATCGGCACGCTGGTGCCGCGCACGGGCCACGTGCTCATCCCGCAAAACGGAGCGTACTGCCAGCGCATGCTGCGTATGGCTAAGTACCTCGGCCGCAAGGCGACTGCCATCGATTACGCCGAGAACGCCCAGGTGAGCGCCGCGGACGTCGAGCGCGCGCTCGGGAAAGACCCCTCCATCACGCACGTGGCGCTGGTGCACTGTGAGACCAGTGCCGGGATCCTGAATCCCCTGCATGAGGTGGCCGAGGTGGTCGCGCGCCACGACCGGCGTCTGATCGTCGATGCGATGAGCTCCTTCGGCGCCCTCGAGATCGATGCGCGCCGCACGCCCTTCGATGCGGTGGTCGCCTCCTCGGGGAAATGCCTCGAGGGGCCGCCGGGTATGGGCTTCGTCATCGTGCGGCGCGCGGCGCTCGAGCGCAGCGAGGGCAACTGCCACTCGCTCTCGATGGATCTCTACGACCAGTGGGTGTACATGCAAAAGACCACCCAATGGCGTTTCACACCGCCGACCCACATCGTGGCGGCGTTCGATTGCGCGATCACGCAGTATCTCGAGGAAGGCGCACTCGCCGCGCGCGGCGCCCGCTACGCGCGCAACTGCCGCACGCTCATCGATGGTCTGGCGGCGCTCGGCCTCAAGAGCTTCCTGCCCGCCGCGATCCAGGCACCGATCATCGTGACATTCCACGCGCCCGAGGACCCGCGTTACACGTTCAAGAGCTTCTACAACGCCGTCAAGGCCCAGGGCTACATCCTCTATCCGGGCAAGCTGACGACGCTCGAGACCTTCCGCGTCGGCTGCATGGGCCAGCTCGGCGAGCGCGGCATCGGCGGCGCAGTCGAGGCCGTAGGCAGGGTGCTTACGGAAATGCGGGCGGCGGCCTGAAGGCCCCCGCTGCCGACTGCGTGATGCCGGGCTTCACCGATACCAGGACCTGCTCGCTCCCGTGGCTACCCTGACGACGCCCACCGCGGAGGCTACGGCGCCGCCCGGCAGGCGAGCGCTGCGCATCGCGCAGACGCGCACCGTGCTGCTGCTGTTCCTCGGCTACGCCTCCTGCTACTTCTGCCGCTCGAACCTGCCGGTGGCGACACCGCTGCTGGTCGAGGAGCTCGGCCGGCACGGTGTGAGCCACGACGACGCCATGATCAGCATCGGCTCGATCGCCTCCGTGGGCGTATTCGCCTACGCGCTCGGCAAGTGGTTCCTCACCAGCCTCGGCGACTACTGGGGCGGCAAGCGCAACCTGCTGATAGCGACCGGCGGCGCGACGCTGTTCACGCTGCTGTTTGCCTCGGGCGGAACGTTGCCGGTCTTCACGCTCGCCTGGATCGGCAACCGCCTGAGCCAATCCATCGGCTGGTCGGCGCTGATCAAGGTCTCCTCAAGATGGTTTCACTACTCGCGCTACGGCACCGTAGCGGCGATCCTCACCTGCAGCTATCTGGTCGGCGATGCGGTGGCGCGGCCGACCATGGGACTGCTGCTCGATCGCGGCGTCCCATGGCGCGGCCTGTTCGTGTTCGGAGCCGTCGTGGCCGGTACCATGTGCCTCGCCAACCTGCTGTTTCTGCGCGAAGCGTGCACCGACGAGGGCTTTCCCGAGGCGGTCGCCAACCCACACAACGTGTTCGCCGACACCGGCCGCCCGCAGAGCTACCTGACGCTCGTTCTGCCGCTGCTGCGCAGCCGCGCCTTCCTCTTGGTGTGCCTGCTCGGCTTCGCGACGACCATGGTGCGCGAGACCTTCAACACCTGGACGCCGTCCTATCTGCACGACTTCCTCGGCGTCAGCGTCAGCCATGCGGCCGTGCTGTCATCGGTGTTCCCGGGGGTCGGCGCGGTCCCGGTGCTGCTCGCGGGATGGGTGAGCGACCGCCTGGGACCCAACTGGCGGGCGCTGCTGTTGCTCCTCGGGCTGAT
>DASPOP010000413.1:0-3234 GCA_035625955.1 Steroidobacteraceae bacterium
AACGACCTGTACCGCCGCGTCATCAACCGCAACAACCGCCTGCGCCGCCTGCTCGAGCTCAACGCGCCCGACATCATCGTGCGCAACGAGAAGCGCATGCTGCAGGAGGCGGTGGACGCGCTGCTCGACAACGGCCGCCGCGGCCGGGCCATCACCGGCACCAACAAGCGGCCGCTGAAGTCGCTCGCCGACATGATCAAGGGCAAGCAGGGCCGCTTCCGCCAGAATCTCCTCGGCAAGCGCGTCGACTACTCGGGCCGCTCGGTCATCGTGGTCGGCCCGCAGCTGCGTCTGCACCAGTGCGGCCTGCCGAAGAAGATGGCGCTCGAGCTCTTCAAGCCCTTCATCTTCCAGAAGCTGCAGCTGCGCGGCGAAGCCTCCACCATCAAGGCCGCCAAGCGCCTGGTGGAGCGTGAGGGACCGGAGGTGTGGGACATCCTCGAGGAGGTCATCCGCGAGCATCCGGTGCTGCTGAACCGCGCGCCGACGCTGCACCGGCTCGGCATCCAGGCGTTCGAGCCGCTGCTGGTCGAGGGCAAGGCGATCCAGCTGCACCCGCTGGTGTGCACCGCCTTCAACGCCGACTTCGACGGCGACCAGATGGCCGTGCATGTGCCGCTGTCGCTCGAGGCGCAGCTCGAGGCGCGCGCGCTGATGATGTCGTCCAACAACATCCTCTCGCCCGCCAACGGCGACCCGATCATCGTGCCCTCCCAGGACGTGGTGCTCGGGCTCTATTACATGACGCGCGAGCGCATCGGGGCGCGGGGCGAGGGCATGTTCTTCGCCGACGTCGCCGAGGTGCACCGCGCCTACGAGAGCCGCGGCGTGGATCTTCAGGCCAAGGCGCGCGTGCGCCTGCGCGAGAGCCTCAGGGGCGAGGGCGGCACCTTCACCGAGCAGACGCGCGTCGTCGACACGACCGTCGGCCGCGCATTGCTGTTCGAGATCCTGCCGAAGGGCCTGTCCTTCGATCTCATCAACCAGGACATGACCAAGAAGGCGATCTCCGCGACCATCAACGCCTGTTACCGGGCGCTGGGGCTGAAGGAGACCGTGGTGTTCGCCGACCAGCTCATGTACACCGGCTTCCACTACGCCACGCGCGCGGGCGTCTCCTTCGGCATCGACGACATCGTCATTCCGGAGCAGAAGACCCGCATCGTCACCTCCGCGGACCACGAAGTGAAGGAGATCCAGGACCAGTACGCCTCGGGTCTGGTCACCAACGGCGAGCGCTACAACAAGGTGGTCGACATCTGGTCGCGCGCCAACGACCAGGTGGCCAAGGCGATGATGGAGAAGCTCGGCACCGAGGAGGCGACCGACCTGAGGGGCGGCCATCACAAGCAGAAGTCCTTCAACTCGATCTTCATGATGGCCGACTCGGGCGCGAGAGGCTCGGCGGCGCAGATCCGCCAGCTGGCCGGCATGCGCGGCCTCATGGCCAAGCCCGACGGCTCGATCATCGAGACGCCGATCACGGCCAACTTCCGCGAGGGACTGAACGTTCTGCAGTACTTCATCTCCACGCACGGCGCCCGCAAGGGCCTCGCCGACACGGCGCTGAAGACCGCCAACTCGGGCTACCTCACCCGGCGCCTCGTGGACGTGGCGCAGGACCTGGTGGTGACCGAGCCTGATTGCGGCACGACCAACGGCCTCAACATGGCCCCGCTCGTCGAGGGCGGCGACGTGGTCGAGGCGCTCGGCGAGCGCGTGCTGGGGCGGGTGCTGGCGGAAGACATCGTCAAGCCCGGCGCCAGGGAGGTACTGATCCCGAACGGAACGTTGCTGGACGAGAAGCTGGTGCGCCTCCTCGAGCACGAGGGCGTGGACCAGATCAAGGTCCGCTCGCCCATCACCTGCCAGACCCGCTACGGCGTCTGCTCGCGCTGCTACGGGCGTGATCTCGCGCGCGGCCGGCCGATCTCGATCGGCGAGGCCGTGGGCGTCATCGCCGCGCAGTCGATCGGCGAGCCGGGCACGCAGCTCACCATGCGCACCTTCCACATCGGTGGTGCGGCATCGCGGGCCGCGGCGGCTTCCAGCGTCGAGGTGCGCAACAAGGGGCTGATCCGCTTCCATCACGTGAAGACGGTGTCGCACGAGAAGGGGCACCTGGTGGCGGTGTCGCGCTCGGGCGAGCTCGGCGTGGTCGATGACTTCGGCCGCGAGCGCGAGCGCTACAAGATCCCCTACGGCGCGACCATCAGCGTCAAGGAGAATGCCACGGTGAATGCCGGCCAGGTGGTCGCGACCTGGGATCCGCACACTCACCCGGTCATCACCGAGGTCGCCGGGTTCGTGAAGTTCCAGGACTTCGTCGACGGCCTCACCGTCACCTCGCAGGTGGACGAGGTCACGGGGCTTTCCTCGACCGTGGTGCTCGACACCAAGCAGCGCGGCGGCAAGGACCTGCGTGCCACCATCAAGCTGGTGAACGCCAAGGGCAAGGAAGTGACCTTCGCCAACACCGAGATCCCGGCGGTCTACACGCTGCCGCCGGGCGCGCTCGTCAGCCTCGTCGACGGGGCGCGGGTATCGGTGGGCGATGTCATCGCGCGCATCCCGCAGGAATCCTCCAAGACCCGTGACATCACCGGCGGTCTGCCGCGCGTCGCGGACCTGTTCGAGGCAAGGAAGCCCAAGGACCCGGCGATTCTCGCCGAGAAGTCCGGCACCGTGAGCTTCGGCAAGGAGACCAAGGGCAAGCGGCGTCTGATCATCACTTCCGACGACGGCGAGAAGTACGAGGAGCTGATCCCGAAGTGGCGCCAGCTCAATGTGTTCGAGGGCGAGACGGTCGAGCGTGGCGAGGTGATCGCCGACGGCGAGCCGAACCCGCACGACATCCTGCGCCTGCAGGGCGTCGAGGCGCTGGCGAACTACCTGGTGCGCGAGATCCAGGACGTCTATCGCCTGCAGGGCGTGAAGATCAACGACAAGCACATCGAGGTGATCATCCGCCAGATGCTGCGCAAGACCGAGGTGCAGGAGGCCGGCGAGACCACGCTGCTGCGCGGTGAGCAGCTCGACCGGGCCCGCGCGCTCGACGTCAACGATCGCGCCGAGCAGAGTGGCAAGAAGGGCGCACGGCTGCAGCCGGTGCTGCTCGGCATCACCAAGGCGAGCCTCGCGACCGAGTCGTTCATCTCCGCGGCTTCCTTCCAGGAGACCACCCGCGTGCTGACCGAGGCCGCGGTGCGCGGCCTCAAGGACGACCTGCGGGGC
>DASPOP010000414.1:0-2214 GCA_035625955.1 Steroidobacteraceae bacterium
ATGCGGTGACCGCGCAGGTCGATGCCGCGACCCAGACCGCGCACTCGGCGCTGATGAGCGGCGCGTGGGACGTCTCGCGCCGGGCCGATACCAACTTCCTGGTCGCGCTCGGATTCATCGGGCAGACCAAAGTGGGGGCCAACAAGAAGGGCGAGCTGGTGCTGCCCTTCCCCGGACCGAACGCCAAGCCCCGGCACTGGGTCGAGGTCGCACCCTTCGTCTGGCAGGACGTCAACGGGCACGACCGCGCCGCCGCCAAGGTCGTCGACGGCAGGCCGGTGCGCTTCAGCTTCGATTTCCTCTCGCCCTTCATGGTGTTCGACCGCGCGCCGTGGTATTCGAGCAGCAGCTGGCTGATGCCGCTCTTCATGGCGAGCTTCGCCGCGCTGCTGCTCACGGTGCTGGTATGGCCGGTCGCCGCGATCGTCCGCCGCCGTTGCCATGCGCCGCTGGCGCTCGATCCGGGCTCGCGGCGCGCGTATCTCGGCAGCCGCATCGGCGCGCTGGCGATCGTCGGCGCGCTCGGGATCTGGGGACTGTTCATCATGCTCATCCTCAAGGACACCGGCACGCTCGGCGGCCGCCTCGATCCGCTGCTGGTACTGGCGCAGCTGCTCTCCATCGTGGCCTTCATCGGCGGCCTGGCGGCGATGCTGTGGAACCTGACAGCGGTGTGGCGCGGGCAGCGACGCTGGCCGGCGAAGACCTGGAGCATCGTGCTCGCGCTCTCGTCGGTGCTCGTGCTGTGGGTGGCGCTGGTCTGCAAACTGCTCGTCGTCGGGACCGACTACTGATGAGCGCGCTGCGCCTCACGGTCGTGGTCGAGAAGCTGGCCTTCTCGGCGCCGTTCCGCATCGCCGGCCGGGTGTTCGAGCACCAGGACGCAGTGGTCGTGACGCTCGACGACGGCGCGCACCGCGGCCGCGGCGAGGCCTGCGGCGTCTTCTATCTCGAGGACGGCGTGCCGCAGATGCTGGCGGCGATCGAGGCGCATCGCAGCGTCATCGAGCGCGGCATCGACCGCGACGCGCTGCAGCGGCTGCTGCCGGCCGGCGGCGCGCGCAATGCGCTCGACTGCGCACTCTGGGAGCTCGATGCGCAGCGCGCCGGACGTCCGGTATGGGCGCTCGCGGGGCTGAGCAGTCCGAAGGAGCTGACGACGACATTCACGCTCGGCGCCGACGCGCCCGAGGTTATGGCCGCCGGCGCACGCCGCTACGCCGAGGCGCGGGCGCTCAAGCTCAAGCTCACGGGCGACCTCGAGCTCGATGCGCGGCGCGTGGCGGCGGTGCGGGCCGCACGGCCGGAGGTGTGGCTGGGAGTCGACGCCAACCAGGCCTACGCGATCGGCCAGCTCGCACGGCTGGTCGCGATCCTCGACGAAGCGCGGGTGGAGCTGCTCGAGCAGCCGCTGGCGCGCGGGCACGAGGCAGATCTCGACGACTTCTCTTCGCCCATTCCGATCGCGGCGGACGAGAGCGCGCTCGGTCTCAACGACATCGCCGGGCTCCTCGGACGCTTCGATACCGTCAACATCAAGCTCGACAAGTGCGGCGGGCTCACCGAAGGCTTACGGATGGCGCACGAAGCGCGCCGAGCCGGGCTCGACGTCATGGTGGGCAACATGATGGGCTCGAGCCTCGCGATGGCGCCGGCGTTCGTGCTCGGCCAGCTGTGCGACGTCGTCGATCTCGACGGACCGACCTTCCTGGCGCGCGACCGCACGCCCGCGGTGCGCTACGCCCGCGGCAAGATCTGGTGCGACGACGCCGTCTGGGGCGGCGCGGCCGCGCGCGCGGCCTGAGTCACTCCGGCCCGGCACACCCGGTCTGAGCGCAGCGGCCGTCCCGGTGTCCACGTGGTTTCAGCGGCGGCTGCTTCCCGGCCTGGCCTATAAGGCGGTGGTGATCGGCGGCGGCTACGCCACCGGGCGCGAGCTCGCCGAGTTCTTCCTGCCGAGCGGCCCGTGGGGCGGCATCGCCGCGATGGGGCTTGCGATGCTGATCTGGAGCGCGATCTGCGTGACCACGTTCCTGTTCTCACGCGCGGCGGGCGCGCTCGACTACCGCACTTTCATCCGCGCCCTGTTGGGTCCGGGCTGGATCGCGTTCGAAGTGGCGTACGTGGTGTTCGTGGTGGTGGCGCTGGCGGTATTCGGCGCGGCTGCCGGGGCGATTGGCGCCGCGACCCTCGGCGCCCCGACGATCGTCGGCA
>DASPOP010000415.1:0-12948 GCA_035625955.1 Steroidobacteraceae bacterium
CCGCGCTCCGGCACCTCGCTCACCGAGCAGATCCTCGCCTCGCACCCCTCGGTGTTCGGCGCCGGAGAAGTGCGCTTCTGGGATGACGCCTACACGGCACTCGCGCGCGAGCTGGCCGGCGGCGACAGCGTCGCGCCTCACCTGCCGGGCCTGGCGCGCGACTATCTCGCACGCGTCACGGCGGTCGCCGGCGGACGGGCGCGGGTGATCGACAAGATGCCCGCCAATTTTCTCTACCTCGGGCTGATCCATGCGGTTTTCCCGCGGGCGCGGATTCTGCACATGCAGCGTCATCCGCTCGATACCTGCCTGTCGATCTACTTCCAGAATTTCTTCAACATGGGGCCGTACGCCAACGATTTCGGCAACCTGGCGCACTACTACGAGCAGTACCTGCGAGTGATGGCCCACTGGCGCGCGGTCCTGCCGGCGAGCGCGCTGCTGGAGATTCCCTACGAGGGGCTGCTGGCGGATCAGGAGGGCTGGACGCGGCGAATGCTGGATTTCATCGGCGTGCCGTGGGACCCGAAGTGCCTCGACTTTCATGAGACCGACCGGGTGGTCATCACCGCCAGCCGCTGGCAGGTCCGGCAGCGGCTCAATTCCTCCTCGGCCGGACGGTGGCGCAAGTATGCGCAGCACCTGGCGCCGCTCGAATACCTGGTGGATCGCAGCAAGCCCTAGCTAGTCGATGCGCGTCGCCTTGAGACGGGCCTCATCGAGCACGTAGCCCATCCCGGGCGCCTCGCTCAGAGTGATCCAGCCGTCGCGGTCGACGGCGAGCGGTGCGGTCATCATGAAATCGCGCCGCTCGAGGCTCCACTCCGGCGGGTCGAAGGGGAACTCGAGGAACGACGCGTTGCTCAAGCCCGCCGAGAGGTGGGCGTTCGCGGTCACTCCCATGCCGTTGGTCCAGGTATGCGGAGTGAAGACCAGATGATGCTCCTCGGCCATGATCGCAATGCGCCTCAAGCCGGTGATGCCGCCGACGAGCGCGGCGTCCGGCTGCACCACGTCGACGGAGCCTGCGGCAATGAGATCGCGCAGCTCGTGAAGCTGGCGCGTCATCTCGCCGGCGGCGATGCGCACGTCGGTCGCCTCGCGCAGCATCCGCATGCCGGCGTGGTCGGCGCGGTGCAGCGGCTCCTCCATCCAGTAGACCTTGAGGCGCTCGAGCTCGCGCGCCACCGCGAGCGCGTCCTTGAAGCTCCACGGCGTCTCGGTATCCCACGACATCCGCCAGCCCTGGTTGCAGTCGACCATGAGCTCGAGCCTGGTGCCGACGCGTGCGCGCACCGACTCGAGCGCCCGGACGTCGTCGTGCCAGCTGCCGCGGTGGAAGCGGAGCTTGAGTGCGCCGAAGCCCCGCGCCAGGTAACGCTCGGCGGCCTCTCCCTGCGCCCGCGGATCGCGCAGCGTGCCGGAGGAGGCATAGGCGCGGATGCGGTTCGCACGGCCGCCGAGCAGCCTCCAGCAGGGAACGTTGAGGATCTTGCCGGCCAGATCCCACAGCGCGAGGTCGAGCGGCCAGCAGCGCCCGTAGTGGAAATCGATGTTGGCGAGGAGGCGGTAGTGGCGCTCCAGGGCGAGCGGGTCCTGGCCGACGAACAGCGCCTCGTGACCCTCGAAGCCGAGCATACGGTCGCCCGAGGCCACTCCGACCAGCCCGGTGTCGGTCGTGACGCGCACGATGGTGGCGTCGAAGTGGGTGCGGGGCTTCGTGTCCCAGCTCGCATTGAAGGGTGGCGCGAGCGGCAGGCGGTGGTGGCTGATCGCGATGCCGGCGATCTTGTGCCCGGATGGAGCGGCCAGCGGCTTGGAGGGTTGCGCGTTCAAGATGTCGTGCGTGCGCCGTTGCTTCGCAGCGTTCCACAGTCGCCGTGGCCGGCAAAGCCGAGAAATTGGCTAGCGTTATGAGAAAAAAGCATCCGGCCCGGGGCACGGCGCTTGAACGAGTCTAGGCGGACGGCTGGCTCTTCCCCCGCCGCAGCAGGCTGAGCGCCAGCAGCGCCGAGGCGGTCATGAGGAACAGGCTCACCGCATTCAACACCGGGGTCGCGCCTTCGCGCATGCGGCCGTACATCATGATGGTGAGCGGCGCATCCGACCCGACCAGCATCAAAGTGGTGTTGAAGTTCTCGAACGACATGAGGAAGGCGATCGCGGCCGAGCCGATGATGGCGGGACGCAGGTAAGGCAGGGTAATCGTGCGCAGAACCGCGACGTGCGAGGCGCCCAGGTTCAGCGCCGCGTCCTCGAGGCTGCGATCGAAGCGCTTCAGCCGCGCGCTGATCGTCAGCGTCGCAATCGCCGCTATGTAGGAGAACTGGCCCAGCACCACGAGCGGCAGCCCCGGGCGGAGAAAATCGGCCTCGACACCGAAGAGATCGCCGCACAGGTCGGCGAGGCGGCTCGCGAACGCCAGGATCGAGATGCCGAGGATCACACCGGGGATGACCAGCGGTGTCAGCATGAGCATCGACAGGACGCCCTTGCCGGGAAACTGCTCGCGTTCCATGAGGAAGGCATTCGCGGTGCCGACCGCCACCGACAGCCCCGTAACCCACAGCGCCACGATGCAGCTGGTCCAGATGCTGCCGAGGAGCTCGGAATCCCGGAACAGGCCGACGCGCCCCTCGGCCTCGTTGCCGAGGAACCAGTCGAGCGTAAAGCCATGCCACGGCGGAGCGGGGTAGGGCGCGTCGTTGAAGGCGAACACCGCCACCACGGTGAGCGGCAGGAACAGGAACAGCAGAAAGGCGACCACGTAGAGCGCGGTCGCGGCACGCAGCCAGGCGGGACGGGGAAGGCTGGGTATCACACGCGCCTCATGACGTCGCTGAAGCGTTGTCCGGAGACCTTCAGCCCGAGCCACACCATCGCGGTCGACAGGCCGAGCAGCAGGAAGCCGAAGGCCGCACCCTGCTCCCAGTTGAAGCGGGTGATGAACTGCGTATAGATCTGCTCGGTGAACCACAGGGAGTTCTTGCCGCCGAGCAGGGTCGGCGTCAGGTAGTTGCCGAGCGTCAGCATGAACACCACGATGCAGCCGGCGGTGATACCCGGCGCGGCATGCGGGATGACGATGGTGCGCAGGATCGACCATCCCTTGCCGCCGAGATCGTAGGCGGCCTCGATGAGCGAGTTGTCGAGGCTCTCGAGACTCCCGACCAGCGGCACCACCATGAAGAGCAGCGAGGTGTAGACCAGGCCGACGAGAATCGTGGCGTCGTGGTAGAGGAGCTCGACCGGCTGCGCGGTGATGCCGAGATGCACCAGGATCGCGGGTAGCACGCCCGACTCGCGCAGCAGGATCATCCAGCCGAGCGTCCGCACCGTCTCGCTGACCCAGAAGGGGATCAGGCAGACGACGAACAGCAGCGCACTGGTGCGCCCGCGCGCCAGCTTGGCGATGATCCATGCGATCGGAAACGCGATCAGCAGCGTCAGCAGCGTGGCGAGCGCCGAGAGCAGCGCGGTGCGTACGAATACGTGCCAGTAGAGCGGCTCGCCGAAGAAGGTGCGGTACTGGGCGAGGCTCGCCACGTATTCGCGCGGCGCGACGCGCTGTCGGAACGACAGCACCGCGAGATCCAGGTGCGGCAGGATGATGAGCCCGAGGAGCCACAGCAGCGCCGGCCCGAGCAGCAGCGCAAGCACCAGTCTGCGGCGCCAGCCTGCCCCGGCGGCGGTATCAGCCATGGGTGCCCGGGAAGCAGATCGCCCGGTCGGGGTCGAAGCCGAACGAGATGCGCGCCCCGGGCCGCAGGTCCGCGAAAGCGCCGGTCTGCGGCAGCGCGATGCGCAGCTCCCGGCGGCTCTGCGCCTCGCGCAGCAGCACCACCGAGTTCGCGCCGTCGAACAGCATGTCGGTGACTTCGCCGCTCAGGGCGCTGTGGCCCGGCGGCAGCTCCGCGCTCGTGCGCGCGAGCGTCATGGCCTCGGGGCGGATGAAGGCATCGGCGGCGGCGCCGCGCGCCAGTGCGCCGTTACCGCGCGCCCGAATCTTGAGACCGCCGCCGGCATCCAGCTCGACGAGCGCGCCGTCCTGCCCGAGCACCGTGCCGGGCACGCGGTTGTTGGCGCCGACGAAGCCGGCGACGAACGAGGTTGCGGGCGAGTAGTAGAGCTCCTGGGGACTGCCGAGCTGTTCGAAGCGGCCGTGATTCATGACGCCGACGCGGTCCGAGAGCACCAGCGCCTCGGACTGATCGTGGGTGATATAGACGAAGGTGGTGCCGAAGGCGCTCTGCAGCTGCTTGAGCTCGACCTTCATGTGCTCGCGCAGCTTCAGGTCGAGTGCGCCGAGCGGCTCGTCGAGCAGCAGCAGGGTGGGCTCGAGTACCATGCTGCGCGCGATCGCCACCCGCTGCCGTTGTCCGCCGGAGAGCTCGTCGGTGCGCTTCGCAGCCGCGCCCCCGAGTCCCACCCGCTCGAGCATGGCTGCGGCGCGCTTCTGTCGCTCGGCGCGCGCGACCCCGCGCCGCGCGAGTCCGAAGGCCACGTTCTCGCCCACCGACATCATCGGGAACAGCGCCAGGTGCTGGAACACCATGTTGACCGGGCGTCTGTTGGGCGGAACGTTCGCCATGTTGCGTCCGCCGATGGCGATGGTGCCGCCGTCGGGCTGGATGAAGCCGGCGATCATTCGCAGCAGCGTCGTCTTGCCGCAGCCGGACGGTCCGAGGACCGAGAAGAAGCTGCCGCGCGCGACGCTGAAGGACACCTCGTTCACCGCCACATGCGCGGCGAAGCGCCTGGTGAGCCCGCTGACCTCGAGATCAGGTGCCGCGGCGGGCGGGAGTCCGGTGCTCAATCGGCCGCCTTCACTTTGTCGAGGATTCCGCCCTCGATCTCCTCGAGCCCCGCAGGGATAGCCGGGTACCACTTGATGTTCTTCAGGCCGTCCGGGAACGTCTCGGCGAACTGAGCGCGGACGCGGGGATCCATGAGCTTGTCGGCCCCCCTGGAGGCGGTGAAGTTACCGATCGATTTGGCGACCAGCGCGGCGACCTCGGGGCGCATCACGAAGTTGATCCAGGCGTAGGCGCCGGCATCGTTGCGGCCGCGGGCCGGGAGCGCGAAGGTGTCCATCCAGGCGATCGCACCCGAGCGCGGATTGATGAACTTGATGGCGGGATTCTCCCGGTTGAGGAGCCAGCCGCCCGAGTCCCACATCATCGCCGCCCAGATCTCCCCGGAGCGCACTCCGTTCAGGAGCTGGTCCTTGTTGTCGTAGAAGAAGCGGAAATTCCCCTTGCAGGCAGCGAGCGTCCTGCCGACCTGCTGCATGAGGGCGGTGTAGGCCTTGGTGTCGTTATAGAGCGCGAACGGATCGTGGCCCGAGGCGAGCGCGAACGCCATGAGCGTCGGGCGCTTCAGGCGCACCGCGGTGCGGCCCTTGAGCTCCGGCCGGCACAGATCGGTGTAGTCGGCGATCTTCGTGCGGGTGGAATTGTAAATGAGCCCCTCGGTACCCCAGACGTAGGGGAGGCCGTAGAGCTTGCCGTCGACCGTGGCGTTCTTTCTGACCGCGTCGACCAGCTCCGGCACGAACTCGTCGAGCTTGACCTTGCTCGTGTCGAGGGGCTTGTAGATGCGGAACTCCTGCTGCGCGCCGAAGATCCGGTCCTGGGACGGCTGCGCCAGATCGAAGCCGGCGCCGCCGGTGGCGCGGAGCTTGGAGATCATCTCTTCGTTGTTCGAGAGCGTGACCTGCACGTCGATGCCGGTCTCCTTCCTGAACTGTGCGATGACCTCGGACGGCACGTAGCTCGCCCAGGTGATGATGCGCAGTACCCGGGAGTCGTCGGCCGCAGCCGGCAGCGCGGCGCTGGCCGCGAGAATCAGGAACACGCAGAGCGCGCGCCGCGCACGGTCGGGTTTCATCGCGTTGACAGGCAAGTTTTTGGCGAGCTAGTCTGATCAGGCCCGGACAGTTGGAAATATAACATCGCCTCCACCGCTTGTCGTGCAACCGCCGCTCCCGGGAGCCGCCGCCGTGCTTGAATTGCAGGGCCACCGCGGCGCACGGGGTCTGTGGCCGGAGAACACGCTGGCGGCGTTCGAGGGAGCGCTCGAGCTCGGCGTGAGCGCGCTCGAGCTCGATTGCGGCCTCACCCGGGACGGCGTGGTCGTCGTCACTCACGACCCCGAGCTCAACCCCGACCTGACGCGCGGCGCGGACGGGCGCTTTCTTGCCAGGACCGGCGCGCGCATCTGCGATCTCACCTTCAGCGAGCTCGAGGGCTACGACGTCGGGCGCCTGAAGCCCGGCAGCGCCTATGCGGCGCGCTTCCCCGAGCAGGAGGCGGTCGACGGCGAGCGCATTCCGCGCCTCACTGACGTGCTCGCGCTGGTGCGTACGCGCGGCGAGGGGCGGGTGCGGGTCGCGATCGAGGTCAAGACCTTTCCCGAGCAACCGGAGCTCACGGCGACGCCGGAAGCTTTTGCCGCGGCGCTGCAGGGGGATCTGGAGGCGACCGGCACGCTCGCCATGGTGAGCATCATGGCCTTCGACTGGCGCGTGCTCGCCGCGGTGCAGCGCCTCATGCCGCAGGCGGCCACGGTCGCGCTCACCGCGCAGCAGAACGGCGGCGACACGGTACGCATCGGCGCGACCAGCCTCTCGCCCTGGCTCGGCGGCCTCGACCCGGCGCGCTTCGGCAACTCGGTCGTGCGCCTCGTCAAGGCGACCGGCGCCGGCACCTGGGGGCCCGACTATCAGGATCTCAATGCCCAACGCATCGCCGAGGCGCACGCCGTGGGACTGCGCGTCGTTCCGTGGACCGTCAATGCGACGGTGGACATGGAGCGGCTGCTCGCCTTCGGCATCGACGGCATGACCACCGATCGCCCGGACGTGCTGCGCGACCTGCTCGAGAGCAAGGGCCTTCCGGTCCCGCCGCCATGCCCCGGCGGCCCATAAAGATGAGTCTCCCGACCGTCCTCGTCATCGACGGAAATCGCGCCGCGGTCCGCGAACAGCAGGTGGCGGCGGGCGGGTCGCCGACCGGGGAGGCCTACGCACGCACGCTCGAGAGCCTGGCCGCGGTCCGCTGTGACATCGTGCGCCCCGCCGACGGCGAGGTGCGCTTCCCACGCTCCTCCGGCCTGGCCGGTTACGACGGCGTGGCGATCACCGGCTCGGCGCTCAACGTCTACGACGGCGGCGCCCACATCGAGCGCCAGATCGAGCTGGCGCGCGCGACCTTTGCGGCCGGAGTGCCGTTCTTCGGCAGCTGCTGGGGCATGCAGGTGGCGGTGGCCGCTGCGGGCGGGGAGGTGCGCCCCAATCCGCGCGGGCGCGAGTTCGGCTTCGGGCGGCGCATCGAGCTCAACGACGCGGGACGCCGGCACCCGATGTTCACCGGGAAGCCGGCGGTGTTCGAGGCGATCACCGTGCACCGCGACGACATTACGGCTCTGCCGGCCGGCGCGGTGCCGCTCGCGAGCAACGAGATGGGAGTGCAGGCGCTCGAGCTGCGGCACGGGGCGGGCGTATTCTGGGGCGTGCAATACCACCCGGAATACAGCTTCGACGAGATCGCCGCCTGCGCGGTGCGCTACGGCGCGAAACTCATCGAGGATGGACTGTTTGCCGATCGTGGCGAGCTCGAAGTGTTCGTCGCCGATCTGCGCGCCCTGATGCGCGACCCCCACGACCGGCGTCTCGCCTGGAAGCACGGGCTCGGGCCCGCGCTGCAGGAGGAGTCGGTGAAGCTCGCGGAGCTGCGCAACTGGCTGGAGCAACTGGTGCTGCCCTACGCGCGCCGGCGGGGATCATGAGCTTCGCAGACCATCCGGACTGCCCGGCCGCGCTCGCGCTCGCGCAGCAACTCGCCGACGTCGCGCGCCGCATCGCCGCGCGATATTTCCGCACGCCGGTCGCCGTGATGCGCAAGAGCGATGGCACTCCCGTGACCGCCGTCGACAAGGACATCGAGACCGAGATGCGTCGCATGATTCGCGCGGCGTTCCCGGGCCACGCGATCCGCGGCGAGGAGTTTCCCGCCGAGGGGAGCGGCGAGTTCACCTGGGTGATCGACCCGATCGACGGCACCAAGAGCTTCATTACGGGCTTTCCGCTGTTTGGCTCCCTGATCGCGCTGATGCAGGGCGAGCGGCCGGTGCTCGGCGTGATCGAGGCGCCGGCACTGGCCGAGCGCTGGGTGGGATGCGAGGGACGTCCCACGCTCTTCAACGGCCGCGAGGCGCGCACCAGCTCCTGCCGCGCGCTCGGTGAAGCCGTCGTGTACACGACCACCGCGGAGACCTTCAACAGCGAGGAGCGGCCGCGCTTCGAGGCGCTCGGCGCGCGCACGGCGCTGCGCCGCTATGGCGGCGACTGCTATCTCTACGGCATGCTCGCCTCGGGCTCGTGCGAGCTGGTCGTCGAGGTGCAGCTGAAGCCGCACGATTTCATGGCGGTGATTCCGGTCGTCGAGGGCGCCGGAGGCAGGATCAGCGACTGGCGCGGCGCGCCCCTCTCGACCGCGAGCAACGGCCGCGTGGTGGCGGCGGCCAACGAGACGCTCTGGAGAGCGGCCGTCGCGGAGCTCGGGAAGCTCTAGCCGCCGAGACTCAAGTCCCCCTTGACCGCGGCGCGGAAGATGCGCGCGTAGGCGGCGGCGTCCGCCGGCTGCGGATTGCCGGAAGCGGAAGGGTCGAGCGCCGCTTCCCGGCCGATGAGCTGCGCGTTCTCCGCGGGCACGCCGATGTCGGCGAGGGTCTGGGGGATCTTCAGCCGCCGCCTGAAGCCGAGCACCCAGTCGAACAGCGCTCCGAAGGGCTCGCCCTTCAGGTCCAGCACGCGCGCGATGATCGCCACTTTTGCCTCGATCGCCGGGCGGTTGTAGGTGATGACGTACGGCAGCAGCACGGCGTTGGTGAGTCCGTGGTGTGTGTTGTAATTCGCACCGACCGGATGGGCGATGGCGTGCACGCCACCCAAGCCCTTCTGGAACGCGGTCGCACCCATGCTGGCCGCCGCCAGCATGCGCGAGCGCGCCTCGATATCCGTGCCGTGCTCGCAGGCGCGCGGCAGATAGGTCTGGATCAGGCGCATGCCCTCGAGCGCAATGCCGTCGGCGAGCGGATGGAAGCCCGGCGCGCAGAAGGCCTCGAAGCAGTGCACGAAGGCGTCCATGCCGGTGGCGGCGGTGATCGCCGGCGGCAGCCCCACCGTGAGCTCGGGGTCGCTGATCACGACCCGGGGCATCATCTGCGGGTGAAAGATGATCTTCTTCTGGTGCGTCTGTTCGTTGACGACCACGCCGGCGCGCCCGACCTCGGAGCCGGTGCCGGCCGTGGTCGGCACCGCGACTACCGAAGCGATCCCCTTGGGGTCGGCGCGTGTCCACCAGTCGCCGACGTCCTCGAAATCCCATAGCGGACGCGTCTGCCCCGACATGAAGGCGATGACCTTGCCCGCATCGAGCGCCGAGCCGCCGCCGAAGGCGATCACGCCGTCGTGAGATCCGGCGCGATAAGCCGCGAGGCCGTCGTCGATGTTCGCGCCCACGGGGTTGCCGCGCACCCGCGCAAAGAGTCCGCAGCCCGGGACCAGCTCGCGCGCCCGCCGCACCATCGGCGCATCGCGCAGCCCCTCGTCGGTCACCAGCAGCGGCCGCCTGATGCCGAGCGCCGTGCACGCCGCCGGCAGCTCGGCGATGCGCCCGGGGCCCGCCCACACCGTGGTCGGATAGTTCCAGTTGGCTTTGAGGATCACGCTCACGTCGTCACCCGCAGATGAAAGGATTTGGGCCGTGTCAGGTGCTCGTACCCGACCACCGAAAGCGTACAGCCGCGCCCCGAGTCCTTCACGCCCACCCAGGCGAGCGCGGGATCGAGGTAATCGCAGCGGTTCATGAAGAAGGTGCCGGTCTCGAGCTGAGACCCGAGCTGCTCGGCGGCCGCAGCATCCCGCGTCCACACCGCCGCGGTGAGGCCGAAGGCGCTGTCGTTCATGAGCGCCACGGCTTCGCTGTCGGAGCGTACTCTGGCGACGCCGGCCACCGGGCCGAAGATCTCCTCACGCATCACCGTGGAGGCGGCGGGCGCATCGAGCAGCAGCTGCGGCGCGAGATAGGGCGTGCCGGGCCTGCTGGCCGCGAACCCACGCTCCTCGATGACCGGCCGCGCGCCGGCCTCGACCGAGGCGCGGATCTGCGCCCGCACGGCGTCCGCCGCCGCGGTGCGGACGACCGGCCCGAGCGTCGTCTCCGGGTCGAGCGGATCGCCGAGCCGGTACTGCCCGATGAGCTCGATGCATCCGCGAGTGAAGGACTCGTAGACGCTCTCGTGGACGTAGATGCGCTGCAGCCCGCAGCAGGACTGGCCGGAGTTGAAATAGGCGCCGTCGACGATGTTCTCGATCGCGTGCGGCAGATCCGCATCGTGCCGGACGTACACCGGATCGCAGCCGCCGAGCTCGAGGCCGACGCCGATGAAGCGCTCGGCCGCCGCGCGCTGCACGGCGCGGCCGCCGGCCACGGATCCGGTGAAGGCCACGAAGCCGATGCGGCGGTCGCCGATGACGCGCTCGGTGTCCTGGTGCGAGAGATGCAGCACCTGGAAGAGCCCCGCGGGCAGGCCCGCTGCGGCGAAGCACTCGGCGAAGGCTTCGGCGGCGAGCGGCGTCTGCGCCGAATGCTTGAGCACGACGGCGTTGCCGGCCATGAGGGCGGGCGCCACGCTGTTGACCGCGATCAGGTAGGGGTAATTCCACGCCGCCACCGTGAACACGACGCCGAGCGGCTCGCGGCGGATGAAGCGGCGAAAGCCCGGCTTCGGACCCGGGTCGATGTCGGCGAGCGCCGTCGGGGCGATGCCGATCATGTAGCGGGCGCGCTCGAGGGTGCCGCGCACCTCGCTCGGCGCGAAGCGCAGCGGCCGCCCCATCTGCCAGCAGAGGCCCTCGGCGACCTGCGCGCCGCGGCGCTCGAACTCGGAGCAGAAGCGCTCCATGACCGCCGCGCGCTCCGCGACCGGCACGCCGTGCCAGTCTCTTTGCGCCGCGCGGGCCCGCTCGAGCGTGCGGTCGATCTCGGCGGCGTTCGCGAGCGTGCGCTCGGCGCAGACGCGGCCGTCGACGGGTGAGATGGTCCTGATCGTCGTCATCAGATGATCTCGAAGTAGCGGGCCAGCTCCCAGTCGGTCACCGCGCGGCGGAACTCGCGCTCCTCCCATTCGCGGGTCGCGGCGTAGTGCTCGACGAACGGCGTACCGAAGAGCTCGCGCGCGACCTTCGAGGCGGCGAGGCGCTCGGCGGCCTCGGTGAGCGTGCGCGGCAGCTGGCGCTTCGCGGGGAGCTTGCGGTCATAGGCGTTGCCCGTGATCGGCTCATCGGGCTCGATCCGGTGCTCGATGCCCCAGAGCCCCGAGCCGATCGCTGCCGCGAGGGCGAGATAGGGATTGATGTCGGCAGCGGCGATACGGTATTCGACCCGCTGGCTCTTCGGGCCGCCCTGAATGACGCGCAGCGCGCAGGTGCGGTTCTCCACGCCCCAGGTTGCCGACGTCGGCGCCCAGTATCCCGGCACCAGGCGTGAATAGCTGTTGACGGTCGAGGCCACCATCGCGAGCAGCTCGGGCATCAGCGCCTGCTGGCCGCCGACGAACCAGCGCATCTCGTCCGACATGGTGTGGGGTTTCTTCTCGTCGTGGAAGGCGGAAGTGCCGTCCTTGCGCGCGAGCGACACGTGCAGGTGCCCGCTCTGTCCCGGAAGCTGCTGCGACCACTTTGCCATGAAGGTGGCCATGAGGCCGCGGCGCTGGCACAGCACCTTCACGAAGGTCTTGAAGAGCGCGGCGCGGTCGGCGGCCTCGAGCGCTTCCGTATAGTGCAGCGCCGCCTCCATGACGCCGGGCCCGGTCTCGGTGTGCAGCCCCTCGATCGGCATGCGCATGTCCTCGGCGAGCTTGAGCAGGGCCTGGTAGAGCTCGGCGTGCACACCGCTGCGCAGCACCGAGTAGCCGAAATATCCGGGTGTCAGGTTGGTGAGATTGCGGTAGTGCTTCTCGCGCACGCTCGCTGGGGTCTCGCTGAAGACGAAGAACTCGTACTCCGCCGCGGCGCTCGCGGTTCCGTAGCCCATGGAGGCGGCGCGCGCCAGCACTTTGCGCAGCGTGGCGCGCGGACAGACCTCCTCGGCCTTGCCGGCGAACTCGCCGAGGAACAGCAGCATGTTGCCTTCGAGCGGCAGCGAGCGGCAGGTCTCGGGCAGGAGGCGCACCGGGGCATCGGGAAAGGCCGTGTGCCAGCCCGTGAACGTCACGTTGTCGTACTGCTGATCGTTCGAGTCCCAGCCGAGCACGACGTCGCAGAAGCCGAGGCCCTTGTCGAGCGCGGCCAGGAACTTGGCGCGGTCGATGAACTTGCCGCGCAGGATGCCGTCGTTGTCGAACACGCCGACCTTGACGTGCGTCAGGCCGCGCTCCTCGACGATGGCACGGGCGTCACGCGCGCTGCGGACTTCTTCTGGCTGCATGAACTATCGCTCCTGAGCGCTGCGCTGGTGGGCCGCCGTCTCGAGCCATTGGGGATTGATCTCGACGCCCCAGCCGGGCGCCGACGGAATTGTGACCTGACCATCCGCGACGCGGTAGGGATCCTCGAGGAACAGCCCCGCCTCCCAGGGATAGTAATCGGCGCCCTCGATCGAGAGCTCCAGGTACTTGCCGGCGTTCGGCAGCGCTCCGAGCAGATGCATGGTACAGAGCGTGACGAGCGACAGGTTTGCGCTATGCGGCGTGCACGGCAGTCCAGCCTCGGCCGCCAGGCGCGCTACCTTGAGGGTTCGCCCGATACCGCCCATGTACATGACGTCCGGCTGCACCACATCGACTGCGTGCATATCGATCATGTGGGCCCACGTCCCGAGATCGCAATCCTGCTCACCGCCCGTCACGTCGAGCTCGAGTGCATCGGTCACCGCCTTGGTCTCC